>JAOZLM010000115.1 GCA_029934815.1 Desulfocapsa sp.
CTATTACTCATACCGGGGAAAAGCCTTTTCCTTCTTTATAGACTGATTCAGCCTGGCTAACGAACTGTTTGAAAATTTCGGCAACCGGCAGGATCTCATTCATCTTATAGGTATTCATACCGGAGAAAAAGAGCCCTTCATCGATCTTTCCATCACGGGCTGCCATCAGACGTTCGCTGATGCAGTAGTGGTGGTCGCATTTCTTGAGACATTTATACGGGCATTTTTTTACTTTTAAGTCGGCTCCTTCAGCCATGGAGCGAACAAAATTGGTATTGATTGCCCGTCCAGGCATTCCAACAGGTGAGGATGTAAGGACGATATCTTCCTTTTTAGCATCCAGGAACGCCTGTTTGAAGTTGTCGTCCACATCACATTCTTCACTTAAGACAAAACGGGAGGCAATCTGTACACCGTCAGCCCCGTATTTATCCATATATTCAGCCATTTCAAAACCGTTTGTGATACCACCTGCTGCTATGAGTGGCACATTTTTTACAACGTCTCTGATGGCAGGAAAGATTTCCCGAAGTGTTTTGTCAGTACCAAGGTGTCCACCAGCTTCGCAGGATTCCACAATAATTGCAGCAGCGCCGAGACGCTCGGCAAGTTTTGCGATTCCGGGAGAGGAAACAATCATAACAATTGGTATGTTATGCTCACGTCCGATTTTAAAAATATCACGAGAAAAACCGGCTCCGGTGATAAGCATATCAGCACCGGCATCGATGGAAACCATGACCAGATTATAGAAATCTTTCATGGCGTACATAACGTTGACTGCAACTATTCCATCGGTATTCTTTTTTGCTTTAAGAATATCAGCCCGAAGAACATCACCAGGCAGTGCAGAGCCTCCAATTACTCCGATTCCACCGCAATCGGCAACTGGTGCTGCCAGTGCTGCCGTTGAAACACGAATGGACATTCCACCCTGAATAAGTGGAATGGGTGCGGTAAAGCCTGCTATTTTTAATTCGGGTAATTTCATCTGCTTGTCAACTCCTGTACGGGAAAACTCTCTATAAGAAAATCGGATAATGCCTTGCATACATCTTTTTGTCAAGGTTGTTGCTTTTTCAAGGTGCCCACAACAATAAGTACAAAAGATTGCTTGTCAGCATATTTAAGAAGAAAATTTACTAAAAAGTGTCGATTTTCACAATTCCGGCCCACCACTGCTTGACTTTTTCGGCTAATTGCGTTTAATTTCATTCTTTTTTGGACATAAAAATTGACCTAATGTATTGCAGGGAGTAACGCAGTGAAAATCTCGGCCTTAAATGGCTTTAAAGACATATTACCAGGTGAAGTGGAGCTTTGGCAGCACGTTGAAAGTGTTGCCCGTGATATTTTTTCCCGCTTTCATTTTTCCGAAATCCGTATGCCCATTCTGGAAAAGACGGATCTCTTCGCAAGATCAATTGGTGAAGCCACTGATATTGTAGAAAAAGAGATGTACACCTTTGTGGATAAGCAGATCACCATGCGCCCAGAGGCTACGGCCTCTTTGCTTCGTGCTTATATTCAGCATGGACTGCATGTGCAGAAGCCGGTACAGCGGTTGTTTACCATCGGCCCCATGTTTCGTCATGAGCGGCCTCAGAAGGGTCGTTTGCGTCAGTTCCATCAGCTGGATGTTGAGGTACTTGGTGCAGCCAGTCCGAGGGTGGATGCTGAACTGCTTGGGCTTGCCAGTATGCTCCTTGCAGAACTTGGTGTTACAGTCAGTCTTGAAGTAAATTCCCTTGGCTGTCCGGCTTGTCGTCCTGCATTTCGGGAAACATTGCTACAGTTTATTGAGGAACGTAAAGAACAACTCTGTGATGATTGCAAACGGCGCAGTACTACCAATCCTTTGCGGGTGCTTGACTGTAAAAACCCAAAATGCCGGGAGCAAGTTGAGGAGGCGCCTTCTATTCTGGAACATCTGTGTGAAGAGTGCGATACCCACTTTGCAGCGGTGCAGAAAAACCTGCAACAGCTTAACGTACAATACAGGTTGAATAAATTTATGGTTCGCGGCCTTGATTATTATTGCCGTACAACCTTTGAGTTTATCACCAAAGATCTTGGTTCACAGTCTGCAGTTTGTGCCGGAGGCCGTTACGATGGCCTGGTAGAGCAGTTGGGTGGCCCCAAAAAGGTACCCGGAATCGGTTTTGCCATGGGTATCGAACGCCTTGTACTGTTACTGCAACAACAGGAACAGGAGCAGGCTCCCGAAAAAGGAATTGATATCTTCGTGGTTGGTCTTGGTGAAAAAGCCTCTGACTTTTCCTTCCCACTTGTGCATGCGTTGCGTCAGAATAGCATTGTCGCTGCCATGGATCATGAAGGACGCAGCCTGAAAAGCCAGATGAAACAGGCCAATAAGGCAGGTGCCGGATGGGCGTTGATTCTTGGCGAAGATGAGCTGGAAAAAGGAGTGGCAATGTTTCGTAATATGGCCACCAAAGAACAGAATGAAATCGCCATTGTAAATGATAACAATGAGCTTTTAAATATATTGATTGAACAAATAACCACCGGATAAAAATTATGGAATCAATGGGAAGCTTACGCAGAACTCACTCCTGCAACGATTTAACAAGTGCTGATATCGGTAAAGAAGTAATCCTTATGGGCTGGGTGTTGCGCAGACGGGATCACGGTGGAGTTATTTTTATTGATCTCCGCGATCGTAATGGTCTGACACAGATCGTTTTCAATCCTGAAGTGAACCCTGAAGTACATGAAAAAGCGCATCAAATACGATCAGAATGGGTAATTGCCATTCGCGGCAAGGTTGAAGCCCGGCTTGAAGGTATGGCCAACACCAAACTGGATACCGGTGAGATCGAGGTATTTATCAATGAACTCCGTATCCTCAATGTTTCTGAAACTCCGCCATTCCCACTGGATGAAGAATCTGAGGTTTCCGATAATATCCGGCTCCAGTATCGCTATATGGATCTGAGACGTCCGGAAATGGCTGCTAAACTTATCCAGCGTCATAAAGCGGTACAATCCCTTCGTACATATCTCAATGACAACGAATTTCTGGAAGTGGAAACACCAATGCTTACCCGTTCAACCCCTGAAGGGGCAAGGGATTATCTGGTTCCAAGTCGTGTCAATGCAGGTAAATTCTATGCCCTGCCCCAGTCGCCTCAGCTCTTTAAGCAGTTGCTGATGGTTGCCGGTATGGACAGATATTATCAAATTGTAAAATGTTTCCGTGATGAAGATTTACGTGCCGATCGTCAGCCTGAATTTACCCAGATTGATATGGAACTTTCCTTTATGGATGAGGAGCAGATCATAAAGATCACAGAGGGCATGATTGCAAAACTCTTCAAAGATACCTTGGATATTGATGTAGCCCCACCATTCAACCGGATTACCTACGATGATGCCATGGATCGCTTTGGTATGGATCGTCCTGATACCCGTTTTGGTTTTGAGCTGGTTGATCTTACAGAAATAGCAAAAACCTGTTCTTTTAAGGTTTTTCGTTCCATCGCAGATGGTGACGGAACTGTTCGTGCCATTAACGCTAAGGGGTGTGCCACATTTTCCCGCAAGGATCTCGATGTCCTCACGGACTACGTCGCACAGTTCGGAGCCAAAGGGCTTGCCTGGGTAAAAATGAAAGCAGACGGTGAGTGGCAGTCTCCAATCGCTAAATTTTTCAGCGATGAAGAACGCGCAGCCATGACCAGCGCTCTGAATGCTGAAGAAGGAGATCTGCTCTTCTTTGGAGCGGATAAAAAATCTGTTGTGCTGCCGGTTCTTGGCGAACTTCGCCTGGAAGTTGCCCGCCGCCTTGACCTGCTGGACAAGAAAGTATTCAACTTTGTCTGGGTTACAGATTTTCCACTTATGGAATATGATGAAAACAAAAAACGTTTTCAGGCATTGCACCACCCGTTTACTGCACCCAAAGACGAAGACCTTGATAAGCTGGAAAGTGATCCGGGCTCTGTGTATAGCCAGGCTTATGATCTTGTATTGAACGGCACTGAAATTGGTGGTGGTTCCATTCGTATTCACCAGCGTGATATTCAGTCAAAAGTTCTTAAAGCTCTTGATATCAGTGATGAAGAAGCAAATGATAAATTTGGCTTCCTCTTAAAAGCTCTGGAACTTGGCGCTCCTCCACATGGCGGATTGGCCTTTGGTCTTGATCGCCTGCTGATGATTATTACTGGCAGTGATTCAATCCGGGACGTTATAGCTTTTCCCAAAACTCAGCGTGCCACCTGTCCGCTTACCGAAGCACCGGCAAGTGTTGCCAGGAAACAACTTACAGAACTGTATCTGCGCCCTGACTGGAAAGAGAGTACAGACGCTTAAGAGCTTTTTTACCATAGTCTTAGTCATTCCGGGTCAGGTAAACGAAGACTCCGAGTCCGGAATGACGGAATCTCACTTATAACCAAGGTCAGGGGTTGTCACGACTCCTACTGAATCTACAGTTCTGTTCCTCCCGCCATACGCGACTATAGATACAATAGATATACCTCTCCCCCCCCACTCCTTATTTGTGAAATGATTGCTCAGCTGTTCACTCTGTGTATCGTTTTAAAAAATATTGACAAGTAGGCTCACTGGCGCTATTTTATGTGTATATGCTTTTTATGTGCTTCTTATGAGAATTTATTGATAGCAAATACCAAAACTTACGGATGTGACACTTATGGAAAACCACACGTCACTGTCAGAAACAAGAAAAAACGATTCTGATTATTTCTCCCGTATCATCAGCGAAAAAGTAGAGGTATATAATAATTCTCCACTTACCGACTTCCACGACCATTTATTGAAGATATTCTTTGATCTTGCCCAGCAGCATGACGGGCTTGATAGTTTCTACCAGATTTGTGTTGCTATCCCCCAGGCTCTTCATCCTGAAATCAGAGTGTCACTGGCAGTTTTAAAGAACACAAAAAAGAGTTTTCAACTTGCCTGTGGTAATGCATCCCAAACAGACATTTCTCCACAGATGATCGCGAAACTCCCTCTGCAGACTGCTGCAGCATCGTACAGTGCAGATGATGTACTCTTTCTGCCAGTGATCTCCCGTCCACTGCTTAACAACAGTGCAAGAACAGGTGCATTTTTTCCAGAAAAAAATGAAAACACAGAGGAAGGCCAGCCTTGCCTTGGTGTTCTCTTCATCTCTTATTTTAAAACCCTTGGTACTATTGACCGCCTTTTTCTGGAAAAGCTCGTGACCCGTATCGGCTATAACTTACAACGCCGAATCCTTCAGGCCAGTCATCTTGAGCATATCAACTTTCTTAAACACCTTGGAAGGGACATCGGGCACAATGTAATTATCCCAAATATGCATTTTAAGAATCTCTTCCGCCAACTTGAGAAGAAGATTAATCGTATCAACAAAGAAGTGCAGGTTAGCTTGAATCTGGCAGACGAACCTTCCCTTAAAATCCTGAACAGATGTAATGAAATCAGAGCTGATCTCACATCAACTCACGCAGAACTCCTTGAACATTACAATCGAACCAGTCTCTACCTTGAAACACTTCTCCGCGAAGAACATTTTACCAAGGGGGAGTATATTCTCAAACGCCGCCGTTGTCAGATTGAGGCTGAAATCATCATTCCAGAGCTTGAGGTGTATCGCAGGCGTTTGGAACGACAGGGAATCACTGTTGAACAGCCCCAGAATATGCGGGATCGTCGTTTTTTTCTAAAAGGGGATCTGGGTTTACTCTCCCAGGTCTTTGACAATCTTTTTTCGAATGCACTGAAATACACGAGAACTTCAACTGACTTCCATGGACAGTCTCGAAAGGCTATTGCATACGGCTGCCAGGATATCCCTAACTTCCCTAAAAAAGGGAGAAGAGGTGTTAAATTTAACATTTTCTCAACAGGTGAACATCTGAATGAGGAGGAACGCCTGACAATTTTTAATGATGGTGTCAGGGGAGAAAATGTCGGATTTAATCCCGGTAGCGGTCATGGACTTTCTTTTGTCCGTACCGTGGTTGAAATTCATGGCGGAGATGTTGGCTATGAGGCCGTTTTCGGTGGAAACAACTTCTATTTTATCCTTCCCCTTACGGAAGAATCTGATGATCTGAATACGTTTGTCACGGAGGTAGCGACAAGCAATGACAGATAATAGAACCCCCCACCTGCGCAATTTGATTCTGGATAGTATTCCGGTTGCCATGGTAACCATGGATGCGGACTTCAAAATTAACTCGTTTAATAATCACGCTGAGCACCTGACAGGATTCTCAGCAGCTGAGGCCATCGGTAAACCCTGCCACGAAATACTTCACAGCAGCAAATGTGATACGGAATGTCCGTTACAGACAACACACGAATACAGGGAATCATCCACCGGCCTTGAAGCTGAGTTTATCAACCGCTTCCATGAACACATCCCGGTACGAATCGGCACTGCGGCAATTGAAAATGACGATGGCAGTTTTATCGGCTACCTGGAAGTAATAGAAGATATTTCACGGGAAAAAGCACTGGAGAGAGAAAAAAATAATTTCCAGTTTATGGTCGCCCATGACATGAAATCTCCCCTTGTTGCCATGCAGGGATTGATACGCAGACTCCGGGAGCACCATGACGAAATGGCTGCAGAAAAACGTGAAGATTACTTCAGAATAATAAGTGAAGCAGGAGAACAGATAGAAGCACAGGTTATGGATTTTCTGGAATACTCCCGGCAGGCAAGTAACAAAATCAAATTGCATCTGGAGTATACTGACCTTCCGCAACTGATCACAAAACTGGTACAAAGACATCAGGAGCAGGCAGCAGAGAAACAGCTTACCATTCGCTTTCAGAATCAAGCCATGACAAAAATCAAAGTTGATCCAAGGCAACTGCAACGTGTTTTTGAAAATTTACTGGATAATGCGATTAAATTTACACAACAGGCAGGGGAGATTCTCATCTCAACAAAGGAAACAGCAAAAGAAATAATTATTCAGGTTAAAGATTGCGGTCCCGGAATTGCTACCGATGAACTCCCGTTTATTTTTGATGCCTTTCATCAACACCAGGAAAGCAGTACAGGACATGGACTTGGCCTGGCAGCTGTACGATCTATTGTGCAGGAACATGGTGGGCGTGTAGCGGTACAAAATGATCCTCAACAGGGAGCTGTATTTACTGTCCGACTTCCTAAAAATTGATGGCGT
>JAOZLM010000116.1 GCA_029934815.1 Desulfocapsa sp.
AAGCCGGGGTTATTCCCGGCTTTTTTTATGACTATGAAAAACTTTATTGAACAGGCTGGCCTTGGTGATATTCTCGAAAAAGTAGAGGCGAAGGAACGTCTCTCCGTTGAAGATGGTATCCGATTATATAATTCCAATGATATTCTTGCCCTTGGTTATATGGCCAATATGGTGAGAAACAGAATAAATGGTGATGATACTTATTTTATCTACAACCAGCATATAAACTACTCAAATATCTGTACCAATCTTTGTAAGTTTTGTGCTTTTGGCAAAGATAAAGAATCTGAGCTTGCCTACGAGATGGATCTTGAGACTGTTAAACAAAAAGTTCGTGAAAGACTTGACGAACCAATAACAGAAATTCATATGGTAGGCGGTATCCATCCTGATTTACCTTTTTCATATTATACTGATCTTCTTGAAGGTATTAAGGAAGTTCGTCCGGATGTCCATATACAAGCTTTTACCTGTGTTGAAATTGCTCACCTTGCCGGTCTTGCCGACAAACCTGTTGGTGAAACCCTCGAAATATTAAAAGCAGCGGGTCTTGGTTCAATTCCTGGTGGTGGTGCTGAGGTTTTTGCTCCTCGTATTCGAGAGATAACTTGCGAAAAGAAACTTCCCGGTAAAGATTGGATTGAGGTCGCAAAAATTGCTCACAAGCATGGTTTGCATACCAACGCCACAATGCTTTATGGTCATATCGAAACAATGGCAGAACGTGTTGAGCACCTTGACGCGCTTCGCATTGCACAGGATGAAACGAACGGCTTTCTTGCATTTATTCCGCTGTCATTCCATCCTAAAAACACCGAAATGTCTGAACTGTCCCGAACAACCGGTATGGATGATCTGAAAAATATTGCAGTAGCCAGACTTATGCTCGATAATTTCCCGCATATTAAGGCCTATTGGGTGATGATCGGTCCAAAAGTTGCACAACTGGCTCTTTCGTTTGGTGCAGATGATATGGATGGCACCGTGAAAGAAGAGGTTATTACCCACATGGCTGGTGCCGAAACGGATCAGGCGATAGGGTCAAAAACTCTTGTTAAATTGATAAAAGAAGCAGGCCGTATTGCCATTGAGCGTGACACACTCTATAACACCATCCAGATACACAATTAGAATCAGGTCGTAAAGTATGCAACTTCAGGAAGAGATTTTTCAGGAAATTAGTTCAAAAGTTCTTGGTGGTGGTCGTATAAGTGATGACGATTTCCTGGCATTGCACAAGGATGGAGATCTCTATCAGCTTGGCTTTCTCGCCAATGCTATTCGAAAACAAAAACATCCCGAACCTGTTGTTACGTATGTTGTAGACAGAAATATTAATTACACAGATATCTGTGTTTCTGCCTGCAAATTCTGCGCATTTTTCAAATCCCCTGAAGATAAAGATGGCTATCTGCTTAGCAAAGATGAGCTTGCAGAAAAAATCCAGGAGACTCAGGATTTAGGTGGTACGCAAATATTGCTACAAGGTGGATTACACCCTGATTTGCCCCTTGAGTATTATGAAGATATGCTCCGTTTTATGAAGGAGACCGGAATTCATGTGCATGGTTTCTCACCACCTGAAATCTACCATTTTGCAGAAATATCAAAATTATCCATATCCGAAGTTATTGCACGCCTCATCAAGGCCGGACTGGACTCTATCCCCGGAGGTGGCGCTGAAATACTCAATGATCGTGTGCGGGAATCAACTGCACCGAGAAAGTGTACAGCCGATCAATGGATAGAAGTGATGGAAGAAGCTCATAATCAGGGATTACGTACTTCTGCGACAATGATGTTTGGACATATTGAAACCATAGAAGAACGCCTTGAACACCTTCGCCGCCTACGTGATTTACAGGATAGAACAAAAGGTTTCACTGCATTTATTCCCTGGCCATTTCAGCCTGACCATACTGCATTAAATGATCTGACAGAAATTGAAAAAACGTCTGGTTTTGCTTATCTACGTATGCTTGCCTTATCCCGTATCTACCTTGATAACTTTGATAATATTCAGGCGTCCTGGGTTACTCAGGGCCCTAAAATCGCCCAGATTTCCCTCAGCTTTGGAGCAAACGATTTCGGATCAACAATGATTGAAGAAAATGTCGTTGCTGCAGCTGGAATAAGTTTCAGATTATCCGAAAAAGAAATTAATCGATTGGTTAAAGATGCCGGTTATGAACCAAAACAACGATTGATGGATTATAGTCTGCTCGCATAGACATTCCCTAATGGATCCTGCCTCTGATCATTCTTCTGTTGTTTTATACAGAGCACCATGGGTCATTCCTGTTACATCCCCAATAATACAAGATGGTGTTGTTGCTGTTAAGGGCAGCCGTATAATTGCTGTTGGCTTGTGGTCTGAACTTTCACTAGTATACCCTGATAATCAAACGCATCACTGTTCCGGCTTGTTGATGCCAGGGCTTATCAATGCCCATATTCATCTCGAACTTTCTATCTATGGTGTCGTCCCACAAGAGAACGCCGAAAGTACGATGTGTGATTGGGTTCGAAGTCTTTTGCACAAGCGAATGACAGCTGATTATGCGGAGAAGGAAATCAATACTGCTGCTGAACAATGTGCCAAAGAACAGTATGCGTCCGGCGTAGTTGTGCTTTTGGATACCGGTAATAATCCGCTTCCCCAATTTACAGCTAAAATTCCAGAAATCTATTCACTTCTTGAATTGCTTGGACCTACTGAAAAAGCCACTGATGTGATGTCAGGAATTCTTAATAACCTCTCTACGGAAAAACAGCCGACAGGTCATGCACCGTACTCAACTGCTCCACGGTTACTACAGAATATTAAAGAGCATACCTTAAAGAAGGGAACACTCTTTTCACTACATGTTGCAGAAAATCCTGATGAGTCTTTACTACTCTTTCAGGGAAAGGGCTGTTTTTTTGATTTCTTACAGGAACGTGACGCTTTGGATGGTACATTCCCGCTTCCCAAAGACAGATACCTGTCAGTAATTGATTACCTCGAAAAAACACATATCCTTGACGACAAAACAATCTGTGTGCATTGCGTTTATGTGAATGATGCAGATATAAAAATAATTGCCAAAAAAAGAAGTCATGTATGTCTCTGTCCAAGCAGTAATAAATTCATTGGTGTTGATGTGGCGCCATTAAAAGCATTTCTTGCAGGAAATATCCTGCCTGCACTTGGTACCGATTCAACAGCCTCAAATCCGCAAATGAATATGTGGCATGAAATGGAATTGCTTAGAAGAGAATTTGCGGATGTTCCCTCTGCTACAATACTGGCCATGGCCACAATCGCAGGTGCTAAAGCTCTTGGTCGTGAAACTGATTACGGAAGTATTGAAGCTGGGAAAAGTTCACACTTCTTAGGAGTAGAGGATGAAAAAATATCTACCGCTACCTGTGAAAAAGAGTTATTAGACATACTCACATCCATTGAAAAACCTGAAAAAGTGACTCATTTTAATGATCACTTAGCAGGTTGAAGCTAAATCACGGTTGAGTATGGCATCAGAAAACAAAAAAATACGTATTGGAATGGTGAATTTCATAAACACTGCGCCAATCTATGAAACATGGAAGACAAGGCCGCATCCGGAAAACTGGCATGTGGTCGAGGCTCCACCCTCAACGCTGAATCAGATGCTGGCAGCGGGTGATCTTGATTTAGGTTTTGTTTCTTCTTATGAGTATGGTGTAAGGCCGCAACAGTACAGAATTTTACCTGATCTGTCCATAAGTGCCAATGGCTCTGTTGGATCTGTCTTTCTATTCTCAAGGATAGACCCAAAACTGCTCGACAAAAAGCAGGTATTACTGAGTGGTCAGTCAGAGACATCAATAGCCCTTGTCAAAATAATTCTTGAAAAGTTCTACTGTGTACAGGCCGAATATCTGATAGGGGACGTAAATGGTGAGCTTGCAAAAACGGCAAGCGGAATTTTAGCCATTGGCGATGAAGCTTTGCGCTTATCAGCAAGTGGTGAATTTCAATACCAGTTAGATTTAGGTGAGGTTTGGTGTAAGTATACAGATCTGCCTTTTGTCTTTGCAATATGTGCTGTCAGGGAAGAATTCTGCGAGAAAAACGCTGATGTAGTGGCTGCTATTCATAAAGAATTCCTGGTATGCAAAGGAGAGGGCAGAAAATCTTTGGAATCTATCTGTGTGCAGGTGGCTCCTCGTATTCCTATGCATCCGGATGAGTGTTATGTGTATTTACGTGCAATTGAATATGGACTCGGAGAGCGGAAACAGCTTGCACTTGAAAAGTATTATAACTACCTGATAGAACGGGGTGAAGGATCACCTGAATCTGTGCCGTTACAATTTTTTTAGTTTGTTATTATACAGTGGATAATTTGATCCACAAAAAAAATCTGTGGAAATGAACATCTTTCAAGCAAAAAAAATAGTAGTCGCAATTACCGGTGCATCAGCCATGGTTTTTCTTCACTCTTTTCTACAGATCCTGGAAAAAGAAGAAATAGAAGTCCATGGTATTTGTTCCGAATCCGGAGAAAAGGTGCTGCAGCTTGAGCGTGGAATTTCCTGCATTGATCTTCCCGCTGTCTCAAAATGGTTTGACAGTAAAGATTTTGCAGCACCACCAGCTTCCGGTTCAGCAGGCTATGATGCCATGGTTGTACTTCCGTGTTCGATGGGAACATTAGCATCAATTGCTGCAGGAATAAGTTCTACCCTTGTTCATCGTGCAGCAGATGTAATATTAAAAGAAAACAAAAAGCTTATTCTTGTTACCAGAGAGACTCCCCTTAACCGAACACATCTGAAAAATATGTTGGCAGCGCACGATGCCGGAGCTACTATTTGCCCCCCTCATCCCGGGTACTATTTAAATCCAAACACCATTGAAGAGGCTGCTACAACTTTTTCCTGGCGGCTTGGTGATCAACTTGGTTTGCAAATGAAAGGCAGGAAACGCTGGGAAGGAATTGATGTTTGAAAAAATTTCAATTCTTCTTGAGATGATCAAATTTAAACTGACCATCTTTGCAATGCCTTTTGCCCTTATGGGTGCTTTTCTTGCTTCCCGTGGTGCACCTGATCTGAAAACATTCTTTCTTGTTATTCTTGCCATGGTAGGAGCCAGAACCTGTGCCATGGGCTTTAACCGTATTGTTGATGCAAGGTTTGATGGTGCAAATCCAAGAACTGCTGAGCGTGCAATCCCCGCTGGTGCAGTGAGTGCTGTGGAAGCATGGAGCATGGTTGTTCTCTCAGGCATGCTCTTTTTTGTGGCGGCCTGGTTATTAAATCCTTTTACCTTAACCCTGGCACCATTTGCACTAGGACTTACGCTGTTTTATT
This sequence comes from Desulfocapsa sp., assembly GCA_029934815.1. GTDB lineage: Bacteria > Desulfobacterota > Desulfobulbia > Desulfobulbales > Desulfocapsaceae > Desulfocapsa. Next base: position 5,341 of record JAOZLM010000116.1, read on the forward strand.
CACTCACCAAACGTTTCACATCTTTTTGTCATCTGATATTAGGGGTTGCTCTTGCTTTTTCACCTCTGGGTGGCTGGGTAGCCGTACAGGGCAGTTGGCAGGGCTTCCCATGGGCTCTTTCTGCCGGAGTTTTATTCTGGGTGGCCGGATTTGATACCGTTTACGCATGCCTTGATGCTGACTTTGATAAAAAAAGCGGATTATATTCACTCCCATCAAGGTTAGGTGCTAAAAACGCCTTTCGTTTGGCTGCTGTCTTTCATGTAATCGCATTTATACTCTTTATTTTCACTGGAATTCAGGCAGAACTCAATCTGTTTTATTTTATTGGAGTGGCACTTGCTGCCGGAGCACTTTTTTATCAGCACCGGATTGTTGATCACAATGATCTTTCAAAAATTCAACTCTCATTCTTTTCCATGAATGGTTTTATAAGTCTGGCCCTTTTTGCGGCCACCTGCGTTTCTTTGTATAGCTCCAAAATATGAATCGTAGATTCTCAGCACTAGTAATTTTCCTAATTGCTGTATTCGTCTGTACTGTCACATGGTCTCAGAAAATTCCCGAAGCCAATATAGACCACAAAATCAGTGAGTACGTTTTCAGTGGTGAGGAAACGCTGAAATATGAGATATCATGGAGTGGTGGTGTTCAGATAGGTGACTTGCTTCTGGAGATACGTAAAGATCCGGATGCCGAGCATACATATATAATCCATGCAAGAGTGAAAGATTCCGGTATTTTTCATTTCTTCTATCCTGTAAACGATACTTTTGAGACGAAGGTGGCAGGCAGCCAACGTTTGCCTGTTTCTTACGATGTAGAACAGAAAGAGGGAAGCAGTTACCATGCTCTCAGGCATACTGAATACGATCAGGAAAAAGGTGTAGTTCGCTATAAAAAGAACCAAAATTCTCCGGAACTCTTTAACGTAGTGGGAGATGTTCACAATGAATTTTCTTCTTTCTTGTACACTCGTATTGTAAAGCTGGATAAAAACAAACCTGTGATTGTACCGACTTTTGCCGATAAAAAAAGGCATGAAGTAGTGGTGCAAACCGGGGATAGAATAAATATTGAAAATAAACTACTTGGCAAACTTACTGTTTTGCCTGTGAGCCCAATTATGGACTTCAAAGGCTTGTATGATAAGTCGGGTGATACGATCATCTATTTGACTGATGATATTTGCCGTATTCCCGTCCGGATTAACTCTAAGATTCTTGTCGGATCAATAACAGCAGAACTTGTTTCCTACAGTAGTTCTACATGCATCCACTATTCTGCTCAAAGTCCTGAAACTCCATCAAAGCCATAAGAGTACCAGCTATTCAAAACCGCTGTGATATTCTGTGTCGTTTTTAGTGGCAATGCTGGAAATAATGTTTATATTCTGCACCGCAAATCCTATTTTTTAATTTATTTAAATAAATCCCTATTAAGGAGCATATTATGAAACTCATTCTTCTTGGCGCCCCAGGTGCCGGTAAAGGTACTGTAGCTAAATTACTTACCGCCATTGATGGTTCAGTACAGATTTCTACAGGTGATATCCTGCGTGGAGCAGTAACTGCCGGAACTGAGCTTGGAAAAGAAGCTGAAGGCTTTATGAAACGTGGTGATCTTGTACCGGATTCACTCATCATGGGAATCATGGAAAATCGTCTTCAGGAAGATGACTGCAAAAGTGGTTTTCTCCTCGATGGTTTCCCACGTACAATTCCTCAGGCTGAAGAGCTTACCGCACTTCTTGAAAAACTTGATATTAAACTTGATATGGCCGTTGAAATTGATGTTC
>JAOZLM010000117.1:0-2778 GCA_029934815.1 Desulfocapsa sp.
AGATTCCGGATCAAGTCCGGAATGACTAAGATAACAGCTGAGCTTCGATGGTAATCAGATATTTGTTTCAGTGCTACTTTTGAGTTGCAGGGAGGAAATGTGGAGAATTGGCAACTAAGCCGACTATTTTAGAAAAAAGCCGGCTTAGCTTTTATTGAGAAATCTCGTATGGAGAATTGCAGGGAATCAGTTAGGTTTACCACAGCATTTTTTATATTTTTTTCCAGAACCACAAGGACATGCCGCGTTTCGACCGATCTTATCACCATCACGCTTTTCAGGTTTTTGTGTCGGAGCTTCTTCACCAGCGGCACCCTGATTCAATTTGGCCTGTGCTTGTTCCTGCTGTTGTTTCTGACGACGCTCTTCTTCCAGACGCTCAATGTCATCGTCTTTCATTACACGGGCTCTCATGAGAGTACTCACTGTTTCATGTTTCATTGTCTCAATCATGGTCATGAAAAGGTTGTAACCTTCTTTTTTATATTCATCCAGCGGGTTTTTCTGACCATATCCGCGAAGACCTATCCCCTGCTTCAGATGATCCATGGATAGTAAATGGTCTTTCCACAAGGTATCTACTGTCTGAAGAAGGATAATACGCTCGAGGTTACGTTGTGTCTCTTCACCATTTGCTTCTTCCTGCTCATTATAGTGCGTTTGTACCTGTGATCTTATTTTATCAGTGAATTCTTCTGAATTCATTCCACTTTTCTGTTCATCATCCCATACAGTTCTAATATTGAAGATTTCAAGTAGTCGCTCTTCAAAGCCATCCCAGTTCCAGTCATCTGAAGCAAGACGTTCATTTATAAACTCTGAGGCAAGTAATAGAACCTGATCTTCAATCATATCCTGAGTAACAGTTGAAAGATCTTCTCCGGCCAGCACTTCGCGGCGCTGACGGTAAATAACTTCACGCTGTTTATTCATAACATCGTCATATTCAAGCAGATGTTTACGAATATCGAAGTTATGTCCCTCTACTTTACGCTGTGCATTCTCAATGGCTTTTGAAATCATATTATGCTCGATTGGTTCATCTTCTTCCATACCGAGTTTATCCATGATTCCTGAAATACGACCGGATCCAAAAATACGGAGCAGATCATCTTCAAGGGATAAGAAAAAACGTGAAGAACCGGGATCACCCTGACGCCCTGATCGACCACGAAGCTGATTATCGATTCGTCGTGATTCATGCCGGGATGTTCCTAGAATATGTAAACCTCCAGCACCTTTAGATTCTTCACTGAGTTTAATATCTGTTCCACGGCCGGCCATATTGGTGGCGATGGTTACTTTGGCGTACTGACCGGCATTTGCAATGATCTCTGCTTCTCTGTCATGCTGTTTAGCGTTGAGTACCTCGTGTGGTACTTTCACTTTTTTGAGCATCTGGGAATACTTTTCAGACACATCGATGGAAATGGTACCCACAAGTACCGGCTGACCATTCTTGTATAAATCCTGAATTTCCTGAACAACTGCACGATCTTTTGCTGCAACATTTTTATAGATAACATCAGCAAAATCTTTACGCACCATGGGCATATTGGTGGGCATAATTACAACATCAAGACCATAAATCTTTTTAAACTCTGCAGCCTCAGTGTCTGCTGTTCCAGTCATTCCGGAGAGCTTTTCGTACATACGGAAATAATTCTGAAAAGTAATGGAAGCAAGAGTCTGATTTTCTTTTTCGATTTTCACCTGTTCTTTGGCTTCAAGCGCCTGATGCAAACCATCACTGTAACGGCGTCCTTCCATTGTACGGCCGGTAAATTCATCAACAATGACGACTTCGCCATTTTTCACGATATAGTCGACGTCACGCTGAAACAGGGTATGCGCCTTTAAAGCCTGATTCAAATGATGCAGTTCTTCAATAGCTTCCGGTTCATAGAGATTGTCAACACCAAGCAGTTCTTCACCAAGTGCTATCCCCTCTTCCGAAAGTGAAACCTGCTTAGCTTTCTCATCAATCAGATAATGCTCCTCAGCATTAAATGCACCCATGATTTTATCAACACTGTTATACTTTTCAGTTGAAATATCGGCAGGGCCGGAAATAATCAGAGGGGTTCTTGCCTCATCAATAAGGATAGAATCCACCTCATCGACAATGGCAAAGTTAAAGCCTCGCTGGCAAAAATCAGCCTGCTCAAACTTCATGTTATCACGGAGATAATCAAAACCAAATTCGTTGTTGGTGCCATAGGTAACATCAGCGTTGTACGCTTCCCGCCGATAATTATCTTCCATATCGTGGATGATTTTTCCTACGTTCATGCCAAGGGCATTATAGACCTGCCCCATCCAGTCAGCATCACGTGCCGCGAGATAATCGTTTACGGTTACCAGATGAACGCCTTTACCTGACAGTGCATTGAGATAGACGGGAAGTGTTGATGTAAGCGTTTTTCCTTCACCGGTTTTCATTTCAGCAATACGTCCCTGATGAAGAATTACACCACCAACCAGCTGCACATCGTAATGCCGTTCACCAAGCGTTCGTTTAGCAGCTTCACGCATGGTTGCAAAAGCTTCCGGCAAAATGGAGTCAAGTTCCTCTCCCTTTGCAATACGCTCACGAAATTCTACCGTACGGGCAGCAAGGGCAGCATCATCAAGTGAGCTTACGGTACTCTCCAGTTCATTCACTCGGATTACATAAGGTTGAATCGTCTTGAGGATACGATCGTTCTTGCTTCCGAAAACTTTTGTCAGTGCTTTTCCTATCATTTCAGTATATTACTCTATTATATTTTCTAAATA
>JAOZLM010000117.1:2878-7128 GCA_029934815.1 Desulfocapsa sp.
TTGTCAGTGCTTTTCCTATCATTTCAGTATATTACTCTATTATATTTTCTAAATATTATGGTTTCATAACAATCAAATTTGAGGATGGAACGTTTTTACACATCCATCAGGAATGCAATACTTCGGTTACAGAACATTCCAATGCTTCTTCGTCACAATCCGGAAATTTCGGACAATTTATGCAGTCACTCCAGATTTTATGGGGCAAATCACCCTTATCAACATCATGAAAGCCCTGTTTTCTAAAAAACTCGGCCTGATATGTGAGGGTAAACAGTTTATCAATCTTGTAACTTTCCGCTTCTTTCAAGCATTCCAGAACAAGTTTACTTCCAATACCTTTGCCCTGTACCTCTTCTTTTACGGCCAGCGAACGAATCTCGGCAAGGTTTTCCCAGATAATATGTAATGCACATACTGCCAGAGGTTTGTCGTCCTCATCTGCATAGACTTTAAAATCACGCAACTGATCATATAGGGCACTGTAAGACTTAGCGAGCAATAACCCCTTCCCGGCTAAATGATTTAGCAGGGTGTGGATCTCTTTCACATCTTCCATTGTTGCGTTTCGTATCATATTCGTCGTACTTCCTGCTTATCTGATGATTTTCTTTTTTTTGTCAGCTTCCAGTTGAATAACATCCAGAATCTGTTTTCCCTTTCCGCTATCTTTGACAATCTCACTGGATTTATTTTTTATCACAGGTGGATATAATAAAGACTGCCCAGCCCAGACACCGATAAGAAACATCCACAAAAAAATACAAAAACAGACAATAGCAATTCCGGCAATACCACTTCTGGTAAGTTGGAATTTTACTTTCTTAACCGGTTTTTTTCGTTTTCTGGGAGCCATACCTGGAAATTAAACGAAGTTACATCCGTTCAGGCGCATTGAGCCCGAGCATTTCGAGTCCATTCTTAAAAACCTGCTGTAAACCTGTAACAAGACAAAGCCTTGCATTTGTTACTGCAATATCGATATTTTCAGGATCTATTACTTTGTGCTTGTTATAATAGCTATGCCAGTCGCCTGCAAGTTCCATCAGGAAAAATATAGCACGATGTGGCGCAAGATCAAGTGCTGCCTCTTCTATTGAAGCCGGAAAAGACGCTATTCTTTTTAAAAGCTGTAACTCTTCCGGTTCCTGCAACAATGAGAGATCAGCAGTGGATGGGTCTATGGTATATATGCCTGACTCTTCAGCACGCCGCAATATTGAACAGATCCTGGCATGACCATACTGAACATAATAAACAGGATTGTCTTTTTCCTGACTGGTGGCAAGGTCGAGATCAAATTCCAGCTGACTGTCAGGTTTACGCATCATAAGATAGAAACGCAACACATCCGGGCCTACCAGATCGAGTAATTCATCCACTGTTACAAAAGTTGCCTTTCTGGTGGACATCTTCACCTGTTTTCCATTTCTGGTGAGTGTTACAAACTGATGCAAGACTACAGTAACCTTTTTTGGATCGTAACCAAGGGCTTCTACGCCGGCTAAAACATCAGGGACGGTTGCAATATGATCAGAGCCTAAAACGTTCACCAGCCAGTCAAAGCCACGACGAAACTTTTCACGGTGATAGGCTATATCAGGCAATCTGTAGGTGGGTTCGCCTGTCTTCTTTATAATAACCCTGTCCTGTTCGTGACCAAGATCAGTGGTTTTAAACCATGTGGCATCATCTTTTTCGTATACCAGCCCTTTATCACGTAATTCCTGCACGACGGATTCGATATGCCCGTCATCATATAAAGTGTGTTCGTTGAAATAATTATCAAAGACGATTCCCATATCCTTTAAGGTGCCGGAAATGTCTTTAAATATCAGCTCAACTGCTCTTTCTGTAAATGGCAGAACATCAGGACTGTCGACCAGTGAATCACCCTTGTCATCAATCAGCGATTGTGCGATATCACGTATGTATTCTCCCTGATAACCATCTTCCGGGAACTGTGCTTCTCTATTTAACAGTTCAAGATATCTGGCTTTTGTGGATTCTCCAAGTACCCGCATCTGTCGGCCGGCATCGTTGAAATAATATTCACGGTAGACATCGTGTCCTGTAGCTTCAAGCAATTTTGCAATAGCATCTCCTAAGATAGCCTGACGCCCATGACCAATACTTAATGGGCCTGTTGGGTTGGCACTTACAAATTCAACCATCACCTTGCGGTTATTTCCAACAGAAGACTTTCCAAATTCTGCACCAGCTGCAAGAGCAGGTTGCAAGACATCATGCCATACTTTTGGTTTCAGGAAGATATTGACAAAACCGGGACCTGCTATCTCAAGTTTTTCAACTATATCCTGTTTTTCCAGCAGCTCTATGACACTGGCTGCAATTTCACGCGGGTTTTTCTTTTCAATACCAGCCATAACCATGGCCATATTGGTTGAATAATCGCCCTGCCCTTCACGTTTGGGAACCTCAAGACTATATTTCCCAGCGGCTTTATCGGACCACTTTCCGGATTCAACACCCTGAAGAAAGCAAGTATCTACTATTTGTTTCAGACGTTCCTGTATCATTCTACGTATGTTCTCTGATTATTATTTCCAAAAAGGCAGAGTATTTCATAGGAAATACTGCCCATCAAGTTAGCAATTGCATCGCCGGTAATTTCATCGCTCTGCTGGCGTCCGAGGAGTACAACCTCATCTCCTGCCTGCACACTATCGATATCTGAGACATCTATCATGCATAAATTCATGCAGATTCGACCTATTACGGATGCCCGTTTTCCGTGGATTAATACTTCACCTTTGTTGGAAAGACTGCGGGACAATCCATCCTCATAGCCAACTGGCAAGACGGCAATTGTTGTTTCTTTATCAGTTATGTATGTGTGGCCATAACTTACACCGGTACCTTTTGTGACAGTTTTCACCTGTAGAACTTTTGTTTTAAAGCGCATTGCCGGCTGTAATTTCTCACCAGTGGCACGCTCCACACCGGTTTCCCCATCGGGATAATACCCGTATAGAGAGATTCCGGCACGTACCATGCTGCAGCTGCTATCCGGAAAATATAAAATCCCGCCGGAGTTTGCCGTATGTGCTACAAGCTCGGGTACTTTACTCTCAGACACACCTAAACATTCAAAACGGAGGAACTGTTCGCGTGTCTGTGATGATTCCGGTTCATCAGCGCGGGGAAAATGACTGGCGAGACCACCATACTTAATCCCTGGTAACGTTTGTAAAACAGCTACAAATTCTTCAAATTCATCTGGCATAATCCCAAGTCTGGTCATTCCACAATCGACTTTTACATGGACAGTAATCTCAACGTTTTGGGTAACTGCCTCGGACGACAAAATTCTTGCACTTTCGATATCATAAATAATCGGAATTAAATCATAGCTGAAAAACAGGGAAACATCAGCTGCTGCAAAACCTAAGAAAACAAAAATATTGCCTTCAATACCGGATTTTCTGAGTTCGACTGCTTCTGCGATTTCTGCGACACCAAAATCATGACAACCTGCTTCCGAAAATGCAAGTGAAGATTCAAGCATCCCATGACCGTAAGCATCAGCCTTTACCATGGCAAGGAGTCGGGTCTTTGTTCTTGCCAGCTGTTTTAAAAGTTTATAATTATGGCGAAGTGCTGACCTGCTAATTTCAATCTGATTGAACGATTTCCCTAACATGGAATTTTTTCTTTTTTCAGTTCTTTTCTCCAGGCCGCCCAGCACTTTCTGGAAGAAAACAGCAGGCCCCAGCCTATGGCTACATAGAAAAGTCCAAGAAATTCTTTTGGTAAAGATGAATTACGAAGCAAACAGCCCATACCCATCATTAGAAAAACAAGCAGCCATGTTTTCCAGGAATACACTCCTCCCAGACATTTTCCACTCCCGCCTTCAACAATGCGTTTGATATTTTTATTGGCAGAACGTTCGAGCATAAACAGGGCTTTAACTGTTCCTATGGCAATACCGGGAATAAGAATCCACAATTTGTCAATTGCAATAAGCCATTGAGACCCACGCAGCATAAGGAGAATACCAACCATAAACCAAATAGATCCTGCCACTAGAAGATGTACAGACCTTGGAGCCCCTGGTTTTAATTGTAATATCTTTCGATCCATGCACTCTGCTCTTTTTGCTAAAAGTGATGGCGTCGTAAAAACTCTTCATCTTCTTCGTCACGCGCCCGAAGGAAGTACTCTTGGGGTACAAATTTGCGTTCCTCGAATATAAAGTTTTTTACTTAGCCATCCAAAATTTAGGT
>JAOZLM010000118.1:0-2345 GCA_029934815.1 Desulfocapsa sp.
ACTCCCTTCTTTTCTCTTTCAAAAAAAACATATATACTCCTCCACCGTCAGATGCTAACTTAGGAGAACGTTTCTTAACTATACTTTATTATCTTATTTACACTATTTGATCAAAATGGACTCAATGAAACTCTCATTAAAAGTACTGGGTGCCCTCTCCTTCACAATTATTTCAGGGCTTCTCATTTTTGTCATTATTCTTGGTGTTCGTCAATATCGACTCACAGGTCGATATACAAATATTATCATCCAGAGTGAAGAAATGATATTTGAGTTCTCAACTGTTCGCGAACAAATCACAACAGCCCTTATCGGCCAGCAATGGAATCAGGTAAGTGTAGCAACTTCAGATCTCAAAAATATCAATTCGAGTCTCAGCAGAATTCAGGAAAACACCATTATTCCAAGTGAATATCGTCTTGACCTAGCTAAAAATGCTGATATTGGAGGGATTGCAATCCTTGCCAAAGAACTGCCTCTGAGTAGTCATCAAATGGAAAAAAGCCTGCAACTTCAGGACAAGATGAGAAATCTTTCAGAGTATCTTATCCGTTTTGACAGAATTATAGTCAGCCAGATGCGATCAAAGGTCATTCAGTTCCAGACAATGATGATTGGATCGCTTGCTATTATAATCTGTCTGATTAGCTGGTCACTCACGCTTTTTTATAAAAAAACCATTCTTCCTTTGTTTAGACTTAAACAGGAAATTGATACTTATGACCCCAGGGATCTTGAATTACCCATCGAGCTAGGTAGTTGCACCGAATTGCACGATTTTACAGCGTCAGTCAATAGTCTCTTAAATCGTTTTCGGAACAGTGAAAACTCAAACGTCAATGTACCTGAACTCGATGAAAAATTAGGTAAGCTTTTTAACGAGAGTACAAATCTTGCAAATGGGATCATTAACTACGCACAATTATTAACAGATACGTATAGGGAAGTTGAAATGGGAACTGAAGAAATAAAAATCCTGCAATCCATTATGGACGATGCTGAACGTATTGGAGGACTAAATAAAATCGAAAATAATCAATAATACTTTTAAAAAACTTAGGTAAACAGTAACTTATTCATATACACAATTACCCCTCACAGATCCCACCGAATTACCATTCATTTTCGAAATTCTCCTCAAAATAATCAGGTTTTTTTACGTAACCTTAGGTAGTTATTTTTTAAACTTTTTACTGTTAGGCTCTTGACAGGTGCAAAAAATAGCAGTAGAGCAGTGCTTCAACAGAAAAGCTACGTAGTAGTACTTTACATCGTGGCATTATTGGTAATGTTTCTCATGTATTGTTGCATTCAATAAAGTAGCTAAAAGATTTAATAGTGAGTTCCTTACTCCTTCATTTCACTCTGACCAATTTACAGCGGAGCATAAAAATGATCAAAAGCCCTATCGTATTAAGCGCAATTATTAGTCTTTCTGCGTCACTATTTGTGACCGGCAATGCACTTGCCGATGATGACTATGACGTAAAAGCCCATGGCCCGAAAAGCTCTATTGTCTGGAATACGCCGGTTATAGCAACATTTGACCATAAAACCCATACAATGGACGCTGGACTGGAATGCTCCAGTTGCCATGATGATATTTTTGTAATGCAAAGAGGTACTGCAGTAAACACAAAAAAATTCACTATGCAGGCGATGGCTGAAGGGGAGTTTTGCGGTACCTGTCATGATGGTGATACAGCATTTGCAACAGACACCAACTGTATGTCATGCCATGGCGCATCTGAAGAGCCTATTATGTGGGAGAAACCCACAAAAGCAGCTTTCAGTCATACTCAGCATGTTGAAGAATTTGAGCTTGAATGCAGCAGTTGTCACTCCACCGTATTTGCCATGAAAAAAGGCGCTGCGACAGCCAGTGGTGATTTCACTATGGCTGCGTTTGCTGAAGGAAAATATTGTGGATCATGCCACAATGGTGATGATGCATTTGTTGCCTCCAGTCAGTGTGAATCCTGTCACTTTCCCCCCACTGAAAAAATCGTATTTAACGAACCTGTCAAATCCGTTATTTTCGATCATGAAATTCATGTTGTTCGTGAAGAACTATCCTGTGAATCCTGCCATAAAGATGTATTTATTATGGAGCAAGGGCATGTTGCTGATTCAAAACTTGCATCATCTGATGATCCACAGGTTAAACGTGAATATCTTGAACAACTTCATACAAAGTTTTGCGGTACCTGTCATGATTCCGACCAGGCATTTGGTTATCAGACACGCTGCACAGTCTGCCATATTGGTCTGAAGGGATTCAACAGAATGAATGGTGGTGATACAAAATCAGATGGTCATGGGAAGAGTGGCCATTAAGCAGTAAT
>JAOZLM010000118.1:2445-7087 GCA_029934815.1 Desulfocapsa sp.
GTTAATATACAAAAGAAATGGGGTTTTCACGGGGTAGAAGCCTTGAAAGATGCAAGCCCCATGTATAAATTCGTTATGGGCATCCTTGCCATTACTGCCCTGGCCGGTGCTGCAGTTGGCGTTCATGGGTTTTTCGTAGGCTACCATCACGTATATGGCGTAACTAAACAGATTCCATGGGGACTTTTGATCTCCACATATATTTTCTGTGTTGTAACCTCAACCGGACTCTGTATTATTTCATCCATTGGTCACGTTTTTGGTGGAGAAGCATTTATGCCCATCGCCAAACGTGCAGTTTTTATGTCCATCATGTTTATGCTTGGTGGCTTCTGTATCATTTTCTTTGATATTGAAAACCCTTTCCGCATGGCAATCTGGAACGTAATTTCTCCAAACTTCTCATCCAACATGTGGTGGATGGGAACCTTATATGGTGCTTACCTTGTTTTTATGATCATTGAGTATTACTTCCTCCTTGACCAGAACCATTCACTGTCTCGTTTGATGGGTTTTTTAGGTCTGGTAGTTGGTATTGCAGCTCATAGTAACCTTGGTGGAATTTTTGGTATGCTCCACGGTCGTCCTTTCTGGTATGGACCATATCTTCCTATTTATTTTATTTTCTCTGCTGCCATGTCTGGTGGTTGTGCAATTCTATTCTTTACCTGCCTTGGATGGAAAATAAACCCTGAAATAATGAATCAACGTATGGAACGTGCGATCAAAGCCATTACTCAGGTTACCATTTTTCTTATCTCCACTATTATTTTCTTCACCATCTGGAAAATAGTTACAGGTATGGTCTCCGAGGGCAAACATTTAATCATTATGTCCTTTTTGACAGGTGATTATGCGATTAATTTCTGGGTTTTTGAAGTGTTCCTCGGAATGATTTTACCATTGTTCCTCCTCTTCAAATCTCAAGGGAAAAACTACAATCTGATCCTTACCGCTACCGGCCTTATGATGGTTGGAATTTTCTTTATGCGTTATGACATTGTTATCCCAGGTCAGATGGAATCGGTATACCATTCATTAGGTGTGGTTGAAGAATCCAGTCTGCTTCCTTATACCCCATCATTCCATGAAATAATGGCCTCTGTCTTTGGTCTTGCATTCATTGGTTTTGTCTACCTTGCTGGCGAAAAAATGTTGAACGGACATCAACTCGAAAAGCATGAGATTGTACCTGAAGGCGGTTATATCTGTCCCGGTTGTGGTGCTGTCCATTATATGGAAGAAGGCGAAAGCGTAGAAGATGCTATGAAACGTCATCACAAGATCTGGTAAAGGAACCTGAGCTGCTAAGCTTTTCAGCAGCTCATATCACCTACTGAACGAATAGCAAAAAGGAACGATATAAAATGAAATTTCCAAATATAAATCTGGATAATCTAAAAAACGAGGGAACTGCTTCCGTCACTGAAAAAGAACGACGAAAGTTCTTAAAGCTTGGACTCGCTATTTGCGGAGTCTATGCAGGTGGAAAGATTCTCTCCTTAAACTCTCTGGTAGCTACTGCCCAGGCTTCCGGTGGCGGATCAGATCTTGTAAAGAAATATCCTTACAATCCCCACTACTCCATGGTAATTCGTCAATCGATGTGTATTGACTGTGAAAAATGTGTGGATGCCTGTAACAAAACCAACCATGTACCAGAGTATGGGTACAGAACCCGTATCTTGACAAAAAAATATACTGGAACCCTTGATCGACAGGTTGAATTTATCCCGGTTCTTTGTAATCATTGTAACTCACCTGCCTGCGTAAGGGCATGCCCAACTGTTGCAACATACAAAGATCCGGTTACAGGTATTGTACGTATGGATTCCAAACGTTGCATTGGTTGCAAAACCTGCATACTTGCCTGTCCTTATGATGCCAGGTATTTCGATGCAAACAGGCATGCAATTGACAAATGTGATTTCTGTTGGGAAGAGCGTTTATCAAAAGGCGAAACACAGACTGCTTGTTCATCTGCATGCCCAACTGGCGCCAGAACATTTGGTAACCTTACCGATCCTGATAACATTGTTTTCAAACTGGTTCACCAGATTGAAGAGCAGGTTTGGGTTCTGCGCCCATCTGATGATACCAAGCCAAATATTTTCTACATGAAAGGCAATATGCGCTCTGTGGATAATATTCTTAAAGGACAAAAGTTTAAAACAACCTAAACCGTAGTACCCTTTAATAGAGCTATATCCATCCCCTTCCCGGTTAATTACCTGGAAGGGGATTTTTTTGCCTATCGACTTTTTAATCCACTGGTTTATAATGACTTTTTAGAATATTTTTAAAGCTATCGTACATAACGAGAGCAACTATCCTTTAACCAGTCCTGCCTTTACTTTTATGCGCATAACCATACGTAGTCGCATACTTATTATTTTTGTGGGTGTCTTTTGCATTCAGGCATTGAGCTTAGGTGCCTTTTTAATTTACCACCAGAATAAAGACACCCATGACCTCACAAGACAACAGCTGCAAAGTAACTCTGAAAAGATCAGTGCTCAAATTGCCTCTTTTTTTCATGGTGTCAAGCATGATATCGAAACTGCCAGCCAACAAATTGAACGAATAGCACAGAAAGATTACCAGCGTCACAACCTTCTCTATACATTACAGGAAAATAATCCTGCATTCCAGGCACTGGTTTTCTATGATTTAAACGGGAATATTAAAAGTTCTGTCGTCAAAAATCAAAACGGAATCATCCCCTCTTGTTTCACAAATATCACTTCATTATTCGAAGTTCCCTACTACACAGGAAAACCATACATATTTCCTTTGGCAGATGGCAATGGTAACTCTTGCCTGACCATCAGCCAACCGGTTTTTTTCCTTAACAAAGTATATGTATTTGGTGTTATCTCGGCACTTATTCCATATTCAAATCTGCAAACACTCCTTGACCAGGTCGTTATTCCCGAGCATTACACCGTTATGATTCTGGACAGTAATGCTAATCTCATTGCCAGAAAATCTCTTCCTTCAAAAGCAAAAACATATGGTTCCCTCGATGATAAAAAAACAGTGGAACCGTTTGTAATTGATAGTCAAAACAACCTAAACTCGGTTGTCACCATTGATTTTTTCGATCAAACTTACACTGTAGTTTCAATGGTCAGCAAAGAAAATACAATCAATTTTTTTTCAAAATCGTTTAATGAACTAATATTAGTAGTATTAATACTGATCCTTATTTCATTTTTTATTGGCTGGACCACTTACAAAAAAATCATTGTACCGCTTCAAAAACTTGCAACTTCCTCTTCCATAATAGCTCAAGGTAATGATGTTGAAAATTTCCTGCCCTCAAATGATACTGAATTTCACGATCTCGGAACTGCATTAAGCAGTATGAATCGGCAATTACGCACCTCTAATACATCCCTTGAAAAGGAAGTCCAAAAACGGCGCAAAGAAGAAAAATCTGCAATTCGTGCAAAACTTGACGCTGAAAAAGCAAACCAGGCGAAATCAATTTTTCTTGCCAACATGAGTCATGAAATACGAACGCCTCTGCAAGGTATGCTTGGAATGCTCAGAATGCTTGAAAAAGAGCCTCTCAGCACCGAACAAAGCGGTAACCTTTCCCTGACATTTTGTGCAGGAGAACGTCTGCTGACCATTTTAAATTCAATTCTAGATTTATCACAAATTGAATCAGGAAAATTCCAACTGCTGCATTCTTCTTTCTCCTTAACAAAATTGCTTACTGAAGTTGTGGATCTTATGAATTATCAGGCAAATACCAAAGGTATCAAGGTTCGTTCAACAATCCCTAAACAGCTTCCTGATAACTTGCTTGGTGATTCCGGCAGAATTCGACAAATCATTATCAACCTGGTTAGTAACGCCATCAAATTCAGTAATCAGGGTATTATTAATATCTCCGTTGAAAAGCTGATTCACCATAAAGACAACGAGATAAAACTTTTGTTTAGTATTACTGACAGCGGTGAGGGTATTTCAGACCCGGATCAGCAAAAGATTTTCACTGCATTTGAACGCGGAAAAATGGAATCAGACATTGTTATTGAAGGCTCAGGACTAGGCCTTGCAATCAGTAGTGAATTTGTTGAACTCATGGGTGGCAAACTCTGGCTTGAGGAAACTGGCAGTAATGGATCCACGTTCTGTTTCACTATTAACTGTGCCATTCACATGGATCAACCATCGTTGCAGCCAGATCCTCCAGCGGAAGTACCTGAAATTTCCAGAACATCTCTCACTGATATCCATATCATGCTCGCAGAAGATGAATTTATTAATCAGCGGATTATAACAGCATATCTGGAAGAGATGGGTGCAAGAGTAACTGTTTGCCAGCACGGCAAGGAACTCTTAAACAAGATGCAGCAGGAGGCAACCGATATCATCCTGATGGATATTAAAATGCCTGTCATGAACGGGCTTGAGGCAACTGAAAGGATACGTACCCTTGAATCTGAGTCAGCTTTACAGCCTATTCCTATCGTTGCGTTAACCGCACAGGCCACTACTGATTTTGAGGAAAAATGTCGAAAAGCGGGAATGAATGATTACCTGACCAAACCAGTTCCTTTTGAAAAACTGGTTACTATCATCCTTGATCTTGTGAAAAAATAACATGATTACCACCAAAGCTCAGGTA
>JAOZLM010000119.1 GCA_029934815.1 Desulfocapsa sp.
ATATCAAGTTCAACAGAGGTCGAGAGTAAAGATATAATTTCACGAAAACCCGCTTCATGATCCAGTCGGTCAGTGACAGTTTGCCCCATAATATTAAATGCCTGTGTTACTTCTCCAAGCATATCATCTGTTCGAACTTCTATTTCGTACTTATCCCCCCTGTTTTGCTTGTTGAAGGAGCTGCCGCTAATTTTTTTGTTGATGGTGTTCATGCCATCAACGAGAAAACGCAACTCTTTAGAAACCACAAGGGAAAACAGGATATAATTGGAAACCCCGACGGTAATGCCTGCTCCAAGGCACATGAGGGCAAAACGGATATTGATGGGTGCAGTATCGTTAAAATACAGTTTTTCAAGGGGTGGAAAAATGATTCCCATAATAGTGCCAAAGGCCATCATGCATAGAAAGAGAAGACGAAAAGCATTTCTCTTTTTCTGCGGAGGGTGAGATGATGGAAATTTGGGCGTTTTATTGGGCATTCTTTGTTTGTCCCCAACGTTTTCGTTTATTGCTGACTACTGTTTTTTTCTTAAAGGCCAGTGCTTTATATCCAAGAATTTCTTCAGCTTCTTTGGAGAATTCTTTACACGGCCTGACTGTTAAATCTTTCAAAATCTCGATGTCAACTTCACCTTGCCCGGCAAAATGCATGGTGAGCAGAAGAGGACAGTCGCCGTGGTAGCGGTAAAAAATCTGCTTTAAAGAATCCAGACGTTTTCGGCTGATTTGATCACTTTCAAGTTTGATCCGGATTGATTCTGTATGGGTAATTCGTGCATCGGGCAGAAGTTCTATGGATTCTGCTATGATCTTTGGCCCACGTTCATCGGTTTGTACTGTCCCCTGGACGAGAAGTGTCTCCGTAGAGTTCAGGAGGTGGTGACAGCGGTTAAAAGTTTCCGGGAAAACGATTACCTCAACAGCGTGCAGCAGATCTTCTACGGTAATAAAGGCCATAAGATCACCTCTTTTACTTTTCAACTGCTTACAACTACGGATAAGCCCGCCAATACGTACCGGCTGCTCTTCTCCATAATCTGCAAGACCTGCAATATCAGTATCAGCTATGGTCTTTATCTCATCAATATCTTCGTCTAACGGATGCCCTGAAATATAAAAACCTACCGTTTCCTTTTCTTTAGTGAGCCGTTCACGCTCAGCCCATTCGGGAATGTCAGGTAAGGTTATTGCGCTTTTATCAGTGGTATCGGTTTCAGGAGCCAGGGCAAAGAGGGACATCTGGCCGGATTGTTTGTCGCGTTGTACAGCTTTGGCCTTGTCCATGGCCTGATCAACGACAGCCATGAGCTGTGAGCGTTTGCAGCCAACAGAATCAAAAGATCCGGATTTGATAAGACTTTCGATAACCCGTGAATTCACTTTTCTGGAATCAACCCGATTACAAAAATCTTCAAGGGAATTATATGTCCCACTGGCTTCCCGTTCTTCAATTATGGATTGCAAAGCTGCTTTTCCAACATTTTTAACAGCCGCCATGCCAAATCGTACCCTGTCATCGTGTACGGAAAAATCGATGAGTGATTCGTTAATATCAGGCGGCAGGACTTCAATATCATGTTCTCTGCACTCATTGATATACAGAACAATCTTATCGGTATTGTTCATATCGCAGGAGAGCAGAGCTGCCATAAACTGTGACGGGTAGTGCGCTTTTAAATATGCTGTCTGATATGAGATAAGGGCGTAGGCGGCGGAATGGGATTTGTTGAATCCGTATCCGGCAAATTTGGCCATAAGGTCGAAAACGTATTCTGCTTTTTTCAGATCGACATTCTTCTTTTCAGCGCCCGCCATGAATTTGACTTTTTCATCATCCATCACCTCGACAATTTTCTTGCCCATGGCACGGCGAAGGATATCAGCGTCTCCCAGTGAGTATCCGGCAAGGACAGAGGAGATCTTCATAACCTGTTCCTGATAAACAATTACTCCGTATGTCTCTTCAAGGATGGGTTTTAGTTCAGGCAGAGGATAGTTTGCAGTGGCACGACCATGCTTGGTTTCCACAAAGTCATCCACCATACCGGAATCGAGTGGGCCAGGACGATAGAGGGCAACAAGTGCGATAAGATCAGTAAACTGCTCCGGAGCCATTTTTACAAGAAGTTCACGCATACCGGAACTTTCCAGCTGAAAGACTCCAAGTGCGTCACCGTCACAAAGCAGCTTATAGGTTTTTAAGTCATCCATGGGGATGGCGTTAATATCAAGATCGGTACCGATATCTGCCAGGATATGTTTCAGGGCGTTGTCTATGACTGTGAGTGTTTTAAGTCCTAAAAAATCAAATTTAATGAGCCCTGTCATCTCAGTATGCTTCATGTCATACTGAGTGAGTGTTTCTCCATCTTTTCCCTTACAAGTAGGCAGGTACTCAACCATGGGTTTTGGGGAAACGACAACTCCGGCGGCGTGGGTGGATGTATGTCTTGCCAGCCCTTCAAGGGTTTGGGCAACCTCAATAAGCTCTGCCATGCGAGGATCTTTATTGATGGCATCGACCAGACGAGGTTCTTCATTCAGAGCCTTGTCGATTGTCATTTTTAAAGCATCCGGAATAAGCTTGGCGATTTTATCAACCTCACTAAATGGAATATCCAGTGCCCGGCCAACATCACGAATGGCACCCTTGGCTTTCATGGAACCAAAGGTGATAATCTGGGCAACGTGAGGTGCTCCACCATACTTGTGCCGAACGTAATCGATCACCTCGCCACGGCGATACTGACAAAAATCAATATCGAAGTCAGGCATGGAAACACGTTCAGGATTTAAAAATCGCTCAAAAATAAGTCCATACGGAATTGGATCGATGTTGGTGATGCGCATGGCATAAGCTGCAAGGCTACCAGCTCCGGATCCACGTCCGGGACCAACCGGAATATCATGGGCAAGTGCCCAGTTTATGAAATCTGCAACAATTAAAAAATAGCCGGGAAAACCCATGGAATTGATAATACCAAGCTCAAACTCCAGCCGGTCATTATACTGTTTTTCGATCTCTTTGCTGAATGTGCCAGCAGTACGCATGGCGGTAAAGCGTTCTTTCAAGCCATCCCAACAGGCGTCAATAAACATTGTCTCAAGAGTTTCACCTTCCGGAACCGGAAAATCGGGAAAATGATAATCATCAAGATTGATTTCAAGATTGCAGCGATCGGCAATTTCCTGCGTGTTGCTGATAGCCTCAGGGCAATCTTTAAAACTCGCCCGCATTTCATCGGCCGATTTGAAATAAAAGGTGTCTGACGGAAAGCTAAAATGTTTGGGGTCGGTGATGGTTTTTCCAAACTGGATGCAAAGCAGCACTTCATGGGCGTGGGCATCTTTTTTGTTCAGATAATGGCAGTCGTTAGTGGCGACGAGCTTGATATCCAGTTCTTTTGCAATTTCTTTTAGTGAATTATTAACAACAGTCTGTTGAGGAATGGAGTTGTCCTGGAGTTCCAGATAAAGCCTGTCACCAAAAATATCCTGGTATTCTTTTGCCTTCTTTTTAGCAGCATCAATGCCTTTATGTACTGCAAACCATGGGATCTCACCGTGCAGACATGCACTGAGGCAAATAAGCCCCTCGTTGTGTTCTTTTAGAACCTCCATGTCGATTCTGGGCTTTGCATAGAATCCTTCAAACTGGGCAATTCCTGCAAGTTTCATCAGGTTCTTGTAGCCTGTATAATTCATAGCCAGCAGAACAAGATGATATGCTTTGGTAGGCGCAGTCGGGTCTTTTTCAGTACGATGTCCGGGAGCAATATAAAACTCACAGCCCACAATGGGTTTTATCCCTTTGGCTCTTGCTTTTGTATAGAATTCAAGTGCTCCGTACATGGCACCATGATCGGTGATGGCAACAGAATCCATACCAAATTCCTTGCACTTGGCAAGCATGTCAGGCAGACGGATAGCACCATCGAGGAGACTATACTGTGTGTGGACGTGAAGGTGGGTAAAACCTGCGCTCATCGTATTCCCTTTGTTCCTTCCTGAAGAGTATCCTTTAAAATGGAGTTTTCGAGATCAGCACCGCTTAAATCAGCCTGAATAAGATTCGATCCGGTAAGATCAGCACCTGTAAGGTCGGCATTTTTTAAATTGGCACCGGGAAGGTTTGTGGAGAGCAGCGTTGCACCGGCAAGATCAGCACCTTCAAGGTTTGCACGACGAAGATTGGCACGACTGAGATCTGCCCCTCGCAAATTAGCCCCTTTCAGGTTTGCTCCAACCAGATATGCTTGCCTGAGATCAGCATCTTCAAGATTACAGTCAGGACAATCCTGAGCCATACTTTTTACAGTGTGATTGATTTCTTCACTGGATGCAGCAGGTCCGGTGCTGACAACAACTGGAGCAACTGCTGCGGCAGGTGCGGCTGTGACTGTTGCGGTGGTGCTTTTCCCCCCTTTACTGAGGGATTTTCTCATAAATTCGCCATCCTGTTTTTCGGCAGCAATATTGAGATTTTGTGAATTTCCACTGGCCATGGTGCCTGTGTAGGCAAAAGAACCATTATCTGTAAAAAATACGTATGAGTCTTTTCCATTTTCCCTGTACACAGAGTAACACTTCACATCACCGTAATACCAGATGCTGAATTTTAAACAGAGGGTGGCGTTACTTTTGATATCCCAATGGCCATCATCATCAGCATTTTTCAAAGAGTTTGCTGTGATTTTTCCATTATCTGCAAAATACACATGGGCATCAAAATCAGAGGAAACAAGGCGCACCGTATTCTCGTTTACGAGGGAATAGATTTCATCAACGTTAAGGGGTTTGTCTCCTCTTTTTACTGCACTGTTAATGGTGGAGCTGCCGCATGCGGCTAAGGTCAGGGCGGCGAGGACGACGCACAGTTTTATGATATGATTCAAAATCTTTCTCCTGTTAGGCAAAGGGAATTACAGATGATAAAAACGATTTTGAATACATACCACAGGAGCTAATACAATGCACATTGAAAGCGCATACTTTGCAGACCGGACTTACAGTTTACTCTTCATGAGAAATGTTAAAGCGTTCTTTGATTTTGGCATAGGAAACAAGGCTCTCTTCACGCTCTGAAGGTGTTAGGAATGACTCGAGTTTAGTCCTTAGAATTACAGGGTTTACCTCGGAATCAATGGCGATTACTCCTTCCATAATTATCCTTTGAAGGAGGAGCTCCTGATTGGTTCGTTCACGTAAAAAAGCAGCGAATGGCAGGAAGAAGAAATTAGCAAAAACGATTCCATAGAGAGTAGAAGTCAGTGCGACGGGAATGGCATGTAAGATAATAGATGTATCTCCAATTCCGCCAAGCATTGAGATTAGCCCCACAACTGAACCGGTAATTCCAAAGGCTGGAAAAAAATCAGCGATGGTACGTAAAATACGCTCTGAATCTTCACGTCGCATTTTAAAGAAATAGATCTCAGTATTTAGGATTTCACGGGTCTGCTCAGGTGCATACCCATCAACAAGACAACCAAGTGCACGGCGAAGAAAAAGAATAGATGTTTCATTTTCCTTTTCCTGTAAAGAGAGTATGCCTTCCATGCGTGATTTGATGGAGAGATCGATGAGGATATGGATGATCTCAGTTTCTTTCTTGATTGTACTTCTGTAAGAACTTCGCAGCACTTTTAGGACAATCCACAGCTGTTCAGTTTTGAAACTGAGTAGCGCTGCACCAAAAGTTCCGCCGAATACAATGAGGAGCCCGGAAAAATTAAAATATAAAGAGAGGTTTCCGTTTATGATAAAACCAAAACAGAAAAGAAGAATACAAATAATAAGACCGAATATGTTTTTGTTTTTCATAATATTTTTAATTATAGAAGGTTTTCAGAGCTTGCCTGAACAGCAGGTGCCAGACGTTTGGATATAATAATTTCAACTCTTCTGTTTGCTGCCCGGTTAGCTGTGTTACGGTTTGGCTTTCTTGGTCGATTTGAACCATATCCTGAAACAATAAACTGCTGTGGATTCATTTTAGTCACTTTGATTAAAAAACGTGCAACCCGGCTGGCTCTGACTACGGATAGTTCCCAGTTGGATGCAAATGCCGGAGAATGCATGGGGCTGTTGTCTGTGTGTCCGATAACGTTAATCATATAAGGAGTATGTTTGATCACCGCAGCAATTTTTTTAAGTGATTGCTTGGCAAGAGGAGAGAGTTCCGCCTTCCCCAAGGCAAAAAGCAAGTCGCCGGTAAGGATGATACGCATTGTTTTGTCAGGGATGACTTCGATGGAGGCAAATTTCTCAAGATCATTAGCGTCTAATGACTGTTTGCTTGCATCGTACATTTCAGTGAAAGTGTCAGCTGCTTTTTCTTTTGTTACAGCTTCTGTCTCGTCCAGGATTGGAGCCGGTTCCATTATGTCGTGATCAGCAATTACAGGTGCCGGAACTTTTGGTACGGTGACTGGCTCAGTAATCTTTTTGCCAGGTTGTTCTTTTGGTTCCACAAGTTCTTCAGGCTCTGTTTCTATCTCTTTATCTGTTGCGGGTGGAGTCAGTTTGTCGCGAAAAGTTTCATCAATATTCACTTCATCCAGCTCGACTTCTTCTACCTTGAATACTGTCCCACTGCTGATTAAAGGGGCATTGTGACGAAGAGGAACGATTGGCACGATGAGATCCTGGTATTGATCAACATCAATTGCATCCATGGTACTGCCGCCTATGATTTCAGGAGTATTGCTCACCAGGAAATCTTTATGGGCCGCTTGATAAACAAACATGCACAGAAAAAGAATAAACATGGTCATCATCAGATCAGACCAGACCACAGACCAGTGGGTTGCTTTGGGCAAGCGTGAGCGGTAAAAAGAATCTTCAATGCTAAAGCTGTTTACCTGAAACTTTTGCCTGGCATAAGATGGCGGTGCAACGAACGGTGGATCAGGGGGAGTGCCTGATGATTCCTGTTCGGTAAGATTCTCTGAGGGATTTGTCTGTTGTGTCATAAACCGGGAACTGTCTTTTTATAGTATTTGATGGATCCGTAAAAACTCTCCATCTTCTTCGTTGCTGCAAAAATCA
>JAOZLM010000120.1 GCA_029934815.1 Desulfocapsa sp.
TCTGCCAGTTCACTCACAACCATGGCATAACGATTGGAGTGGTTCCACTCGGTGATGGCCTGAAAATTCGGGTATCCTGCAACATAACGTTTGCCGCCGCCTTTTGCAGGATCAATTTCCAGGCCGACAATGGTCACAGGTCTATTTTCAAGCGGTGGATTCAGGGCAACATTCTGTTCCCGGGCAGCAATTGCATAATCGACTAAGCCTTTGCGCCCCTTTTTATTGGCAGCCTTAACAGCTTCGCCTTCCAGCTTAGAGCCGATATCTATATAGTATGGCGCTGCCAGGCTCCAGTGATAAAAATGCAGATAGTTGGCAATGGATGCCAGAATATCGGGCACCGATCCAAAAACATCCCGGCGTTCATCCCCATCAAAGCTAACAGCATATTCCCGAAAGCTTGAGGGGATAAACTGTGTCTGGCCAAATGCTCCGGCATACGATCCTTCAATGGAGAGTGGATCGTAGTTGTTTTCTTTGCAGAGTATAAGGAAATGCAAAAGCTGCTTTCCAAAGAATTCAGATCTGCGTGGATAGGCGCTGAAAAGTGTGTTTAAGGTTCTAAAAACATTGAAGCCACCACTGTATTTACCAAAACGGGATTCCACTCCCCAAATAGCAATGACCACTTCCCGGTCAACTCCCAACTCTTTTTCTATACGATCAAGAATCGTTTTGTATTCGAGAAGTTTCCTTTTTGCCGTTTCTATTACCTTGCCGGTAATAAACAGGGGACGATACTGGTAGTAGGGCTTTGATTCCCACTGTTTATCCATTAGAACAAGAACCCGGCGTTTGATTTGTACGCTCCGAAATGTCTTGTCCAGTTCTGCCTGGGTGAAGCCGTGATCACGGATGAGTTTGTCAAAAAGATCTGCATACCTTTGTTGTTTGAGATCGATTTGCTGTCCGTCTTTAACACGGTCGGCTGCCAAAATTGTATTGTCAGCAAAACTGTGTTGAGCAGAGAAGAGTAAGAGAAGGCAAATAGCAAAAGAGAGGAAGTTATGTCCTACAGAGAACAGGCTTCGCATCAGCTTGTTGGGGAATAGGTGGAATGGAAACGGGCAATAAAATCATCTAACATCTCTGCCGGCAGAGAATTAATGCCAGCGGCTGCTTTTCGACCACCACCAGTGGGAAAGGAGAGGCATAAGGTGTCGGCATCTTTTCTGTCGTTTAACGGCGCCCGCACGCTGATGCGTAGAGTTTTGTCACTATTTTCTACAATAAGAGCATGGGCGGCATCTTTTCTTTCTCGTGCCCTGAGATTAGAAAAAACGCCAGCCACTCGTCTGGCCCATGGGGCATCGGGGAAAGAGTAAATCCTGTTATGTGTTGTTGTATCCATCTCAGGTTGCTCCATGGCTTGCACCATATCTTTTTGGAAACCTTCGCGGAGCACGGCCAGATCGGCAGATTTCTTCATAAAAAGGAATGGATCAGAATAGTCTTGCAGAGAACGGAAAAGGGCGTCAGGGGTGAAATGGAGATCAGGAAGATCAGCACCGTAGCCATTGTAATTCAATAACTCGCCCAGTTCCTGTAGGGCATCAAGTTGCTCTGGTGAAAGATTCAGTATTGCGGCAGCCTGCAGGGCAGAATCGTGAAGGTTGTCCCCAAAAGCACCGGCAACAGCCCAGCTTCGATATTTTCCATTAAGGAGTTTGTCAACAATAAGTGAAGTACAGGTTGTCGGAGAAGGATCAAGGTGTGTAGTCAGGTTTGGGCTGGCTGGGATATCACCTGCAAAGTGGTGATCAATATAGGTGATGGTATTCTCTGCCTGAAGAAGTTGCAGGAGTGGCTGTCGGTTGGAGTCAAGGGAGATATCAAGCACAGTAATAGTGCTATTATGTACAGTACTAATCTTGTCCAGAAGCCTGATATCGCGTTTTACACCTGTAATCAGTGTAGCCTCAGGCTTCGGGCTAAGCAGACGAAGTTGATGCAGAGCGATTATCCCGTCTGCATCGCCATTGAATACGTCGTAATGCATGTTGTGTTGTTTACAACCTGAAACCCAGTGGGTTACCAATGTTGGCAAGATTAAACATTATGCTGAAAGTGGTATCTCCGGGAGTATATTTTGATTGCAGCTCAACAGACCAGCATGCAGGCTGATACATAAGGGAGATATTCTGTTCGATAATTTGAGATTCTGAAATCGAGTGTTCAATATCATAAGCAGCAAAGATAGTATCCCAAAGCTGTGTTTTGATGGCGAAGTTTATCTGTTGGGTGTCTGCGCCGTTCAGGTCGTCGTAGCGATAGTCCAGATTCATCGCATCACCCCGGCTGTTTATGTAAAAAGCTTCAACCGTATGGGAAGTTCCGTTTCCGTATACACTGATATCTGTTTTATAAATGAGTCTTGCGTTATTTATATCTTTCAGTGGAGTGAAGCGTAATTTAATTCTAACAGGTGACATTGGCTCATCGGATGCATTACTTCGCATGTCATAACTTTGCTTAATCTTCAGATATCCATATTCTCTGTTTGTCTCTTTTCCGTCACTGTTGCCGAAAAGATCAAAGAAGTTATCGATACCATAAGTTATCAGATTGGCATCACCTATTCTGTCCACGGAATCAAACGATGGAAGATCGTCCTGATCTGTGTCGGAGAGGAAATCGTATTGCACATAAGGTCTGAAATTATGAGTGAGGCCATCCATGCCTCCGATATTTGCCGTAAAATCTCTTAGCAATGTTGTTCCGATTTCTGTATGAAACTCACCCAGTAAACGGTTTGGAGAGTTGCCTTGATCCCAGGTGCCATCTCCGAATGTTTGCACACTGTACAATGTGTCACGAACTCCTGCTTCTGCACGGGATTCAAGATAAGGTCCCATTGGTAGTGGCATGGAAAGGCGAGGGTAGATATCAAATCTGTGTCCGCCAACCCCGTTTTCACGGTAATAGTTGACGTAATCTGTATCCCAGTCAAGGCTCAGGTCACTTAAACCAAGAAGCCTGCTTCCTGTAAAATCGAGACTGGGCAGTTTCCAGAGTGGGGTGGGGCTTGTTTTGTCATGGCGTACATCGTTGATACCCAGAAACACGCCTTCAAGGGCCATACCATCCCAGCTTTTAAGTATTTTAAAAGTGTTTTGTCGCTGATCACTGGTTTTATTTTGAAAACCACGACCAAAGCTGCTGAGAAAACGTTCCTGTGATTGTCTAAAGCCGGTGGAGCCAGAGTTGAACTCTGTCAGGTAGTCGCGATCAGAAACGAGATCAAGGTCAGTACGGGTAACGATTCCATTATCAAAGTCGTGATCGAGTTTACCGCGAACCCAATATCTGTCGTCGTTGGTGTGTGTGTATCCAGTATCCTGATAATATTCTGTTTCCGAAGGATCAGAGAGATCATCCTTCAGGTAGCTTGCCATAAATCCACCCTTTTTTTGTGGAGCGAGGGCGTAGCGAAATTCAACACCGGGCATAAAACCACGGTTGGTAAGATATTCTGAGTAGATAGTCATATCTGAAGAATCAGAGATGTTCACAAAGAGCGGCAGGTTGAATGCAAATCCACCATATTCTGATGTGGAAAATTCAGGAAACATAATACCGGTTTGCCGGGTATTGCCAACAGGCACCATTAGCCAGGGACTATAGAATACAGGGACATCTTTAATGCGGAAGGTCGCATGTTTAAGTGTCGCGTACTCACCCTGTGTAACATTTGCCTCAGCGGCAGCAAAACTCCATGGAGGCGTGACTTCATCGTCAACTTTACAGGTGACTACCCAGCCGTCAGTAATACTGTAAGTATTGACCCCTGTTTTGGTAATGCTTTCTCCTTCAAGGTGCAGATCAAGTTTGTCGCGTAGGATCGTAGCTTTGCTGAACGTTCCGGTTTCCTTCTCCAGATCAAATGTGCCGGATTCTGCCGTAAGTCTGTCAGTTCCGTCTGCAATGGAGATATTGCCGCGGGCTTTGATGCTGTTATTTTCAACATCGTAGGCAATCCAGTCGGCAGTGATGGTTACTGCTGTCTCATACCTGGGTTCCGCATCCTCAACGACTTCCTGGGTAAGCTCTTCGGGTTCATCTGCAGCAGAGTCTTCTTCAAGAAGAACATCCCATTTTGTTGCGGATGTTGTTTTTTTCTTTAAAACCGGAGGCAGTTTACGTGTTTTTGTGAGAACCACTTTACCTTCAGCTATGACACTGTTGGGATTATCAAAACGAAGAACTTTATCGGCTTCAATCTGCCATTCTTCTGTTTCAATGGTATCAGCCAGAAGCAGACAGGGAGAGGAAAAGATCAGAAATGAAGCGAGACCAAAGGAAAGTTTTGTCACAGCAAACTCCTTAAAATTTACATATAAAACCACAAAAACACGGACAAGAATAAGTGTAGTTGTCAGTGTCTGTGTCGTTTCTGCTTGTTGTCGTTGTAAATTCAAATGTTCGGATATGCACCCGTTCTAAGTCAGAACGTAATCATTCAGGGCAACGGGTGGAGAACAATATGAATATTCCTTGAAATGTACGAGGATGGAAGGGGAGTGTCAAGTGTAAAATCGTAGATTTGCCTTGATAATAAAGGGGAATTGTTTTATTTTCCGCCACAGTTGCATGTTATTCCTGATAGGAGTAGCAATTAAGTGCTTCTGTTCTTTCTTAGCTGCCCTTCTGCAGCGGACTTTACTCCTTGATTATTCACAGAAAGAGGGTTCCGATGCCGAGGGTAGGATAGGTTTTTTATTTATAAGCCGATGATAGAAATGGAAAGAACTGAAAATAGCATTAGCAATTAAAATTGAAGAATTTTTTGCTGTACAACCGAAAATACGGATGCAGTCTGAGATTCAGGGCAGGGTTGATAATAAATTCTGCCACAACGAAATAATAGTATTCTTCTGAAAATCAGGTGGAATACAAAAAAGATCGGTAATAAGAAGTGTTTTACCGATGAAGGAACATTATGGTAAAAAAGAAAGCAGAGTCCAAAAAAGAAGAGGCTGTGCCAAAGAAACCCGCGAAAGCATCAACAGGTGCCTGGTGGAAACCAAGCACGAAAGAAGAAAAAAAGGAAGCTCCTAAAAAAGCTTCAAAACCCGCGAAAAAAGCGTCTCCTAAGAAACCTGTAGCCAAAAAAACAGCTCCGAAAAAAACAAGGGCGAAGAAAACAACTGCTCCTGTTAAGAAAACAACTGATCCTGCTAAAACGGTTGAACCCGTTGAGGAAGTTGAAAGCAAAAAAGAAGTTCAGCCCAAAGCTAAACCTGCTGCAAAAGCAAAAAAGCCGCAAAAGAAAAGAGCACCTGCTAGAGCCAAAGCAAAGCAGGAAAAGGCTCCCGAAAAAGTAAAAGAAGCAAGTCCTGAAAAGCAAGCAATCTTAAAGCTGCTGATCAATGCAGAAGAGCCTGAGGAATGTCGTCTGGCTCTGCTGGCTGACGGACACCTTGATTCGATCCATGTTTCCACCGCATCTTCCAAACAAACCAAGAACAATATATACAAAGCAAGGATTGTAGCCATTGAAAGCAGTTTGCAGGCTGCGTTTGTTGATTATGGAACAGAGAAGAACGGTTTTCTGCCCTTCAATGAAATCCATCCTGAGTATTACAAACAGGAAATCAGTCAGCAGAACAAAAAACTCATTGAACAGCGTCAGTGGAAAAAACTGAGAATCCATGACGTTCTTGAGCGTGGAACAGAAGTTTTGGTACAGGTAGTGAAAGAGGAAGTGGGGAATAAAGGTGCCAATATGACATCCTATCTTTCCATCCCTGGTCGCTGCGTTGTTTTGATGCCAGGCTCTGATTCCCACGGAATTTCAAGGAAAATCAGTGGCGAAGAACGACGCTCCCAGCTTCGTGATATTATGCAGAACCTGAATGTCCCGGAAGGGGTTGGCTGGATTGTGCGTACTGCAAGTCTTGATATTACTAAAACTGCACTCACAAAAGATGTCCGCTATCTCAACAAACTTTGGATTGAGATCAGGAAAAAAGGACAAAGTCTTGATGGTGTGGGCATGGTGTATCAGGATCATGACTGTGTGTTACGTTTTTTGCGTGAACATTTTACACCCGAAATTAAAGAGATCCTTGTGGACGATCTTGCCGCTTTTGAGAAAGTAAAAGATTTTCTCGAAATGTTGCCGGCAAGACAACGGGGTGCTAAGGCTCGATTGCATAAAGGCTCAAGGCCAATTTTCAACCAGTTTAATGTTGAAGATCAGATAGAGTCTATCTATCAGCCGCATGTGCCTCTTCCTTCTGGTGGTTCAATCGTGATTGATCCTACGGAAGCACTGGTTGCAATTGATGTGAACTCCGGATCCACAGGAAAGGGACGTAACTTTGAAGAGTCAATCTTCAAGGCTAATATGGAAGCAGCCACAGAGCTTGCCAGACAATTGAGGCTTCGTGATCTCGGTGGGCTGATCGTTGTCGATTTTATCGATATGCGGATCAATAAAAATATCCGTGAGGTGGAAAGGCAAGTCAAAACAGCAATGAAACGGGATCGGGCTAAGGTGGATACCAGTCGTATCTCAAAATTTGGTCTGATGCAGATTTCAAGACAAAAGCTTGGTGCACCTATTGAGACCAGTAATTACAGAGTTTGTGAACACTGTAAAGGGCGTGGAGTAGTACGATCAGTCGAGACTCTGGCGCTCTTCTATCTTCGCCGGGTACAAACAGGCGCAAGCAGAAAAAATGTAGCTCAGGTTGAGTGTCGCTTCCCTCTGGATGTTGCACAGTATCTGCTGAATAATAAGCGTCAGGAAATTGGTGAAATGGAAACTCGTAATAAGATCTCCATTGTAATTATAGCTGATCCTGTTTTGAAACCGGCAGATCATGAGATCATTTTTCATAAAGAGGAAAAAACGACCAAAGGTGGAAAACAGGCTTGAGTAAAAAGTTGAACTGGGGTATATACTCCGTTCGCATGCACTAGTAGCTCAGCTGGATAGAGTACCTGACTACGAATCAGGGGGTCGC
>JAOZLM010000121.1 GCA_029934815.1 Desulfocapsa sp.
CATACCTAACTCTAAAGCACTTCGTAACCCTGGAGAACCCGAGCCTCTTCTATATTTAGCCCGGACAGTTCTCAGCAGCCCGTTACAATACTGTTTACGTCTTTCCTACTGGAACAGAGAGCATCAACAGTTTCACACATCAAAACTCCTTGATCTTGGTACAGATCCCGCTGATTTCCTGCACTACCCCAATGACACCTGTTTTCATCTTGATCCCGACCTCGTTTTTCAAATTGAAAAGCGCTGTGGCAAAGATATGGAACCCGAGCTGGAAGAACTGCTCTGGCCCTTTGTGGAACCATCTGTAAAACGAAAAATGGAACATTTTTTCTCCCGTGGGAAATCTCCGGGAAGAAAAACCAAGGCGAAAGTAAAACTGCTGTCCTGTAACGGCCAGGCAGTACACTCCTTCGATAAACGAAGACTACACTTTCTCCGTTTTGGCTCAACAGATCAGGGACAGGTTTTTTCCATGCCACCTTCCCTTGAGGTGAAGTTATTAAACCGTTCCCGTGATGAACTGGAGCAATATTTTCTGGAAGCGGAGGCAAAACTTCGCGAAGTGGAGTTAAAATCCTATCTCTACGCAGCCCTTGACCTGCAATCCCATTTCAGCGAAGCGTATGCCAGATCTATCCCCCAGGCACTCCCTCCTGAAAAAATTGAACAGGCCTTTCTTGATGAACTCTGTACGCTCAATGAGAACCAAACATTCTGGCAGGATCGGTCCGATTACACACATTTGCCGGATTACCTTATCCGTTATCTAATTCTCTTTTTCGATTCCAGTTTCCCCAGAAGGAGCAGGGCGTTTGATGAGGCGCAGGAGTTCATGAATGACCACAGACAATTTCGGTGGCCAGACAGAAAAGAAACGGTGGGCGAGGATGAGATGGCCACACTGTTTGGGGAAGATACAGAGACATTACACAAGGCAAATAAAAAAGAACTGACCAGGCTCTATCGTAAAAAAGCTAAATCCATGCATCCTGATACTGGTGGTGATCAGGAAGCATTTATTCGTTTGACGACAGCTTATGAAAAACTACTACGCGAGGCAAAAGAAACCTGAAATTTTGCTACTCTACTTTAGTTGGCCCTTCTCCATACTCAGATTCTGCCCAGTCTGAAAACGGCGCATTCGTACATTCATCAGTATTCCAAGCGCCAGCAAAGTAGTAAGAAGTGACGATCCGCCGTAACTAACCAGCGGTAAAGGAATCCCGACGACAGGAAGAAACCCGAGTATCATCAATAAGTTAATCACTGCCTGCCAGAATATGAGCATCACCACGCCATACGCCAGAAAAACTCCGAAGCGATCCCTGGCTGTCATTGCAGCATACAATCCCCATATCAACAGAGAAAAATACGCCGCCAGAAAAAACAGACTTCCAGCAAATCCCCACTCTTCACCCCAAACTGAAAAAGCAAAATCGGTATGTCGCTCAGGCAAAAAATGTAAATGCCCCTGGGTTCCTTCCAGATATCCTTTACCGGTCACCCCGCCACTGCCAACAGCAATTTTGGACTGAAGAATCTGGTACCCCTGCCCCATGGGATCTTTTCCGGGATCCAGCAGTGTCTCAATTCGTCGTTTCTGATAGGGACGCAAAAGATTAAACCAGGCAAAAATCCCACAAGATCCGCCAAGTCCGATTCCAACGGCATAAGTCTGCCAGCGGATTTTTGCAAAAACAGTCATGGAGACAAATATGATCCCCAGCATAAGTGCAGTACCGAGATCCGGCTGTTTCAGGATGAGTAGAAATGGCAGTAGTGTCAGCAGTACCGGCGTAATCATCTCTTTTAAACCGTAGCCAACATCTTCATCCTTTCTTGAATAATAACTTGCAAGAGTCACAACCAGCATGAGCTTTGCCAGTTCAGAAGGCTGCAGCTTAAAAAGCCCCAGATTGATCCAGCGCTGTGCTCCACCTGCGCTGTTTCCTGCCACCAGAACAAAAGTAAGCAGCAATACTATAAAAATATAAAACGGATAATTCCAAAAATGCAATTCTGTATAGTCAAAACAAAGAATAAAGAGAATCCCCATCCCGCCCATCAGAAAGAGATACCCCTGCTTCAGATATGGTGGAATACCATAAGGTGACGGAGGATAGGAAGCACTATACAGGTTCATCAGTGCCATACCGCTGATTACAAGCAGCAGCAATAATAATCCCCAATCAAAATTATGAAAAAATCGTCTATCTACGCGGAGCATGGATTTTCTTTATTCCTTTTTTTTCAATTCTTCTATGGCAGCCATTGCCAGAGGTTCTGCAAAATACTCTGCCATAATAGCTCTCGCCACCGGCCCTGCGGCAGATCCACCATGCAGGCCATGTTCAACCAGTACTGTTATTGCAATCTCCGGATCATCGGCCGGGGCATAACAGGTAAACCATGCATGATCACGGTATTTGTATGGAATATCTTTTTCTTTTAAATGCTTGTACTGCTTGAGGCGTACGACCTGTGCGGTTCCCGTTTTTCCGGCAATTGTCATACCTTTAATACGAACTTTTCTGGCAGTTCCCCGTTTTCCCTGTACAACTTCTTTCATTCCTTCGCGTATCTGTTTCAGAAAGATTTTTTCCCCACCCAGCTGGCTGGTAACAATTGGCTCAAACTGAGCAATAACATGGCCATCAGGATCAGTAATTTTTTCTATTATTTGTGGTTTATACTGTGTGCCACCGTTGGCAATGGTTGACGTCATCAAACAAATCTGCAGTGGTGTAACAAGATTAAAACCCTGACCAATGGCCACGGAAAGCGTTTCCCCTTCCTGCCACTTCTGTTTATGTCTTTTCAGTTTCCAGTCTTTGGTGGGGGTAAGTCCTCCTTTTTCATGCTCCATCTCGATGCCGGATTTGACCCCTAAACCAAATTTGTTGGCCATTTTAGCAAGATTATCCACACCAGCACGTAAGCCCACCTGATAAAAGTATACATCACAGGATTCTGAAATGGCTCGTTTCAAATTCACCGCACCATGCCCGCTGCGTTTCCAGCAATGATATCGGCGCTTACCGAAATAATAATGCCCCGGACAATAAAAGGTCGTTTCAGGAGTAATAACACCAGTTGCTAAGCCCGCCATGGCAGTCATCATTTTATAGGTAGAACCGGGCGGGTACATGGCCTGTACAACTTTATTTATAAGTGGATGTTTCGGATTCTCAAGGAGAGCATTCCAGTTTTTATGAGAAATTCCTCCCACAAAATGGTTCAGGGGAAGCACCGGATTAGAAGCCAGTATCAACATACGTCCGGTCTTCACTTCCATGGCCACAACAGCACCAGCTTTGTCACCCGAATCCATCAGATCCTCAGCCACTTGCTGTAATCTGGCATCAAGGGTCAGCTGGATATCATTTCCGGGTAATGGAGAAATACTTTTCAGGAGCTGCTGTTCAAAGCCACGGGCATTTACTTCTGACGAGCTGCTTCCTTTTTCACCCCGTAAATCTTCTTCATGCAGACGTTCAAGACCCATTTTTCCGACCAGATCGCCTCCGCTGTAAACCTCAGAATCACGTGCTGCAAGTTCCTTCTTGCTTATTTCTCCTAGATATCCAATGGCATGTGCCGCTACATTTTCATAATGGTACACACGTGCAGGAGTGGTTTCGATGCGAATTCCCGGAAAATCATGGTTATGATTTTCAACATAGGCAAGGGTTGCCCAATCTATATCTTCAAGCAGGCGAATGGGGAGATGCCGTGGCTTTCCTTCTGCTTCACGCAACTTATCCCACATGGCTGAAATATCGAGATTCAGCGCCTGTGCAAGTTCTTTTATTAATGTATCAACGTCATTTGAATCTTCACGGACAAGAACCACATTAAACGAAGGACGGTTTGTAACCATCTCCCGCTCTTTTCTGTCAAGAATACTGCCACGGGGCGCTGCAACCTCGCTTACCCGGACCCTGTTGTTATCTGCTCTTGCTCTGTATTCATCCCCTTTATAAATCTGCAGAAACCAGAGTCGCGAGAAAATCAGTGTTGCAAAAATAATGATAACAAGAGCTGCTAAAACAATTCGCTTTTTCAGAGAATCGAGATGTGCATCATCCGGTTCGTGTAATTCCTCCAGGTTTTTATATCCAGACCACTTCATCTATATACTCACCGGAACCGATTCGCAGGACTGCGTTTTTTCACCTTTGAAGCCAGGCGTTGTGAGGAAATCTTCTCGTACATCCCGTTAAAAAGTACAAAACAGGGGATGGCCGCAACCAGCAGAATAAACGTTTCCTGCACCACACGAACCCAGGACCATGGTGGAAGAATGCCGGGTTGGGTAAAGAGAAAGAAAAGATAAAAGATACACTGCACAAGAAAATAACTGAGCCCGACAAGAGGAACCTGATACGCTGTTTCTTTGACCGGACTATTCTGGGTGAAAAACTTTACCAGACAAAAAACAATAAGTGCCATGCTAAGGTACGTTCCCAGAAATATTCCGGAAACCACATCCAGCATCCAGCCAAAGCAGAAGGCAAGAAAGAGCCCTGAAAGCCAGTTAAAACGGTATGCGACAAATACTACCAGAATAAAAACAAAATCGGGTTTCCCCAGCCAGTCCGGGAAAAATGAAAAAACAGTGGTTTGTATCGACAGCAGGAGAAGCCCAAGCGAAACAAAGCTAATAACTAAAATCACACCTAGTCTCCAAAAACAGAAGAACGACTCATCGCATCAATAACCAACTGTTCCTCGGAAAGATTGATATACAAGAATTCGAGGCGGGAAAAATCAACTGCCGGCTCCACCACAATATCCAGAAACATCCCGCGGCGTCTTGATTGAACTTTGCTAACGGTACCTAAGGTTATTCCGGATGGGAAGACACCGCCAATTCCGGCAGTAACAATTTTATCACCTACTTTCACTTCTGCATTTTTCAACACATAATGAAGGATGTAGCCTTGCTCTCCGGCGCCTTTTAAAATCCCCCGAACCCGACTATTCTGAATTATGGCATCAATGGCACTGGATGGTGCATTGGCCAGAAGAATTTTTGAGTAATTATCAGAAACCTGAACCACCTGCCCGACAACCCCCTGTGATGTACGGGCTACCATACCGGTAACCACGCCATCATTCTCACCACGATCAACAATCAGCGTTTGAAACCAGAAGGAAGGATCTTTTCCTACTACCCTGGCCATTCGTTTTGGAAACGTATTTTGCTGTTTAAATTCAAGGGCAGTTTCCAGATAACGATTTCTGGAATAGGCAACGCTATACTCATCAAGCTGTTCGCGGAGTTTAGCTATATCCTGACGGAGTTGAGCATTTTCTTCCTCAAGGTTGAGGAGCACTATATATTTATCTTTTAGTTTTGTGGTACTGAGAGAAAGTTTTGTGAAAAAACTCTGGAGCGGCCCCAGAGTCTCAAGGGTCAATTGATGAAAAACACCAAAGCGGCCACCGGTAGATGAGGTAAAAACAATGACAATAAAAGAAGCTAACAAAAAAAAGAGTAGCCAGCGACGAAGACCTGTCCTGTGGACAACTTTTTTTCTGCTATTTCTTTTCTTCCTCACCATTCAGCTCTCACCTGACCCGATTTATCCTGAAAACAGAGTACACACCTAAAACTTTATTCGATGGTAACTTCTCGTAAGATATCAAGATTATCAAGAGCCTGTCCGGATCCGAGCACAACGGAAGAAAGAGGATCATCGGCCACAATGATCGGCATGCCTGTTTCTTCTTTCAGAATTTTATCAAGATTTTTAAGCAGTGCACCACCACCAGTGAGCACAATTCCCTGATCGACAATATCTGCTGACAACTCAGGGGGAGTAACTTCAAGAGCCACTCGTACAGCTTCGACGATCACATCAACCTGTTCCTGAATGGCTGATCTGATTTCCTCTGCTGTGATGGTCAGTGTTTTAGGGATACCAGATACAAGGTCACGTCCCTTGATATCCATCGTCTCGTATGGCTCTTCAGGCAGTACGTTGCCAATGGTGGTTTTGATCAGTTCTGCAGTTCGTTCACCAATGGCAAGGTTATGCTTACGTTTGATATACTGCAAAATGGCCTCATCCATTTTATCGCCAGCCACTCGTACCGATTTTGCGTAAACGATTCCGGCAAGGGAGATAACAGCCACTTCCGTGGTTCCGCCACCAATATCAATAATCATATTGGCTGTGGGTTCTGTAATGGGCAGGTTTGCACCAATTGCTGCTGCCATTGGTTCTTCAATAAGATACACTTCACGCGCACCAGCTGATTCGGCAGATTCTCTAACCGCACGTTTTTCAACCTGTGTAATGCCAGATGGTACAGAAATCATAATTCTGGGGTGAACAAGAGTACGTCTGTTATGTACCTTGTTGATAAAATAGCGAAGCATGGCCTCTGTTACTTCAAAATCTGCAATCACTCCATCTCTGATGGGACGAATAGCCTGAATAGTGCCCGGTGTTTTTCCAAGCATCATCTTTGCTTCCTGCCCAACAGCAAGTACTTTATGCCCCCTGACATCCTGACGAACAGCGACCACTGAAGGTTCGCGCAAAACAATGCCCTTACCTTTGACGTAAAGTACAGTATTTGCTGTTCCAAGATCGATCGCCAGATCATTGGACAACCAGCCAAAGAGAAAATTAAACGGTGAAAACATATTTTTTCCTTATTTCAAACATTAAAATGGTTTTATTTTCCTGGAATCAAATAGACACAGCAAAAAACCTAACAGTTACAAGGCACAAAGAGAAGAGAACAGAAGCACCCTGAATATCTTCAGAAGACAATTTTGTATTTTTACCAAATCTTGACATCATTTTCAAGAAATATGCAACATCAACCATAAAAAGTTGACACACCCCGAAAAGATTGGTAAAGAAGCACTGCATTGGTAAACCCAATAAGAATCATTGGGGCTGTAGCTCAGCTGGGAGAGCGCATGACTGGCAGTCATGAGGTC
>JAOZLM010000122.1 GCA_029934815.1 Desulfocapsa sp.
ACCATATCATGGGCATCAAACTTGTGTTGTCCGTCAAGGGTCGAATAGGTCAGTTTTAAATGATTATCCCATGGGGTTACATCAGCAACTTTTGCACGAACAAACTTGATACCGATATTTTCTGCACGCTCACGTGCGGCATCAAAGTCTTTGCCCTGGGTACGAATATCCATGTAGTAGATGGTGATATCCACTTCCGGATCATGTTCCTTGGTAACCAGCGCTTCTTTAATTGCGTACATACAGCAGACAGATGAACAATAGCCGTTGTCACAACCAAGATCACGGGAACCAACACACTGAATAAAAGCCATGGATTTAGGATGACGTCCATCAGAGAAACATTTGATTTCTCCCATAAACGGCCCGGATGCGGTTGTCATACGCTCATATTCATAAGCTGTTACAACATCAGGGTGTTTTCCGTAAGAGAATTTTTCCAGGGTGGTCTCAGCAATTTTACCAAAACCGGGGGAAAGAATAACGGCCCCGATTTTCAGATCTCTTGCTTCGGGTTTCTGACTGAAATTAATTGCATGACTCTGACAAACAGGAACACAAATCTGACAAGTATCATGCTGAAGAAACATACATGATGAAGGATCGATATAATATGTGGCAGGGACTGCCTGGGCATAATCGATATGAATTGGACGGGTTATAGCCAGCCCTTCATTGTATGGGTCTGAGTGATGTTTCGGACAGTACTGGGTACATAGACCACAAGCAGTACACGCATCTGCATCAATATAGCGGGGACGAATATTCAGCTTTGCTGTGTAATCGCCTTCTTTACCTTCCAATGCGAGAAAATCCGCATTGGTAACCATCTCAATATTTGGAGACCGACCGGCCTCTACCAGCTTTGGCGCCAGGATTCAGAGAGAACAATCATTTGTTGGAAATGTCTTGTCCAGCTGAGCCATTACGCCACCTACTGCTGGTGATTTCTCTACCAGATAGACGTAATACCCAAGGTCCGTCATATCCAGGGCGGCCTGTATACCGGCGATTCCTCCGCCGAGTATCATCACAGCACCTTCCCTGTGTATCATTGCTTTTCCCATCTAAAATCTCCGGGGTAATTTGAATATTTTTTACTAATCACTATGGCAGCTATTACTTATCCGGCCACAGTTATTTGACAATTCAGGAATACACCTGAACAGTGACAATTTGCTATAACGTTACTGCTTCGCTAATTTTTTCAATCTTTATGGCACATACTTTTGCCTCAGGAATTTTACATTGAGGATCAAGTGCGTCATTTGTTAACAGGTTGACAGAAGCCTCTTTATAATGGAATGGAATAAACACCAGTCCTTTATTCACTCTGTCAGTTATTCGTACTGCAAGTTTGATTTTTCCACGTCTTGAGCTTGCTCTAACCATCTCTTTATCGGCAACCTTAAGCTCAGCAGCATCATCAGGATGCATTTCAACGTAAGCAGAAGGAGCTGAACCTTCAAGAACCTCAGAACGTCTGGTCATTGTACCTGTGTGATATTGATACAAAACTCTGCCTGTGGTTAGTACCAGGGGATATTCAGCATCCGGTAATTCTTCAGGGCCTGACCATGTTATCGCAGATAAATATCCCTTGCCACGTGGGAAAGATCCAATATGCAAAACAGGAGTTCCGGGATGATCCGCATCAGGACAAGGCCATACAAGCCCCTCATCTTCAATACGCTCGTAACTCATTCCGGCCATTGCCACCCAACATTTAGTCATTTCATCAAAAACATCTGAGGCGAGTGGTGCAACGGTATGAAAAACAGGATCGGCGTATCCGTCATATCCTCTATTGGTAATTCCAAGGATACGATTACTGACCATGTTAATAATGGAAAGATCGTCTCGAGAGTCACCTGGTGGAATAAGTGCTCGGCGAACCCTTTGAACTTTTCGTTCGGTATTGGCAAAAGTCCCATTCTTTTCAGCAAAAACAGCAGCCGGCAAGACGACATCTGCAATTTCTGCAGTTTCTGTCAGGAAAATATCCTGTACAACTAGACATTCCAGTTGCTCAAAAGCATGCTTGGCATGATCACTATTGGGATCACTGATTACAGGATTTTCACCCATAATCCATAACCCTTTCAGCTTCCCGTCAGTTATGGCGTTGGGCATTTCTGTTGCCATAAGTCCTGGTTTATCTGATACGGGAACACCCCATATTTCAGAAAACTTATCACATGCAGCCTGATCGTTAGTGTTCTGGTATCCTGGGAAGAAACTTGGGTTACAACCCATATCGCTGGCACCCTGTACGTTATTCTGCCCACGTAGAGGATTGAGGCCTGCACCGACTTTTCCAAGATTACCGGTAATCATGGCAAGATTGGCAAGTGCACAGACATTATCGGTTCCAGAGGTGTGCTGGGTGATACCCATGGTATAATAAATACCGGCTCGCTCACCAGCTGCAAAAATACGGGCAACTTCTCTTATGGTGTCAGCACTGACACCAGTAATCTCTTCTGCCCATTCAGGGGTACAGTTCTCAATGGATTCTTTAAATGCATCGAGATTTTCAGTTCTTTCGGCAATGTACTCTTTGTCCTCAAGACCTTCGCTCATAATAACATGACAAAGTGCATTGATGAGTGCACCATCAGTACCCGGACGCTGTTGCATCCACTGAACTGCAGAATCACACAATTTGATTTTCCGTGGATCAGCTACAATGAGTTTCGATCCCTTCTCTACGGCAGCCAGCATACGAAGGCCGATGATCGGATGTGTTTCTGTAGTGTTTGAGCCAATCACCAGCATCACATCACTTTCAAGGATGCCATTAATGGTGTTTGTCATTGCACCTGAACCAAGTACTGTGACCAGACCGGTCACCGTTGGGCTGTGTCAGTATCTGGCACAGTGGTCAATATTATTTGTCCCTATACCTGCCCGAAAGAATTTTTGGAATGCGTAATTTTCTTCTGTTGTGCATCTGGCTGAAGAAAGCCCGGCGAGTGCATCAGGTCCATTTTCGCCAAGGATTTTTGAAAAAGCCTGTCCCATAAAGTCCAGCGCTTCATCCCATTTAACAGGCTCAAGGGGCATTCCCTTCTGGCGTCGTATTAGTGGTGTTGTTAACCGATCAGGATGCTGAATAAAATTGTGCCCAAAACGTCCTTTAACACATAGATCACCGTAATTAGGAGCAACTTCTGGATCAGCGGTAACTTCCATTAAGGTTTGACCCTTAACTTTCAGAATCATCTGACAGCCTGTTCCACAGTAAGGACAGGTTGTGCGTACTTCACGAATCTCTTCTGATTGAATGGGAACAATACGACTTTTTTTATTCAGTGCACCCGTTGAACAATTATCAACACATTTCCCACAGGACACACAGTTTTCTTTAAAATCTATTACTAGTCCAACAGGTCTGCCCTTTTCATCAAAGGAATCTGCACGAACTTCCAGCGCATCATACTCACAAGATCGTTCACAACGACCACAGAAGACACACTTATTGGGATCAACTGTTATGGCACGATGACTTTCGTCGATTGGATAGACCGGGATTTTACCCATTCCGGTTTTGTTGATATTAATTTTATTGTTAATATCCAGACTTTTCAGATCACAGCGATCAAAAGCTGTACAGCCGCATTTAAGGCAACGTTCTGCCTCACGCTTTGCCATATTTTCGGTAAAGCCAAGCTTTACTTCATCATAATCCTGTGTGGAAACTTCAGGAGGACGGGTAGGCATCTTCTCACGAAGATTAATATCAATGCCTTCAAAGTTGGCTAACGAAACGTCGTCAAAGCCTTTACCACGAGTAAAGTTAAAACGGTCATCGGCTGGATCTTTTTCACAGCCCATGATAAATGCATTAATATTGTTTGCAGCACGCCTTGCTGAAACCACAGCCTGGATAACTGATTTGGTTCCGGTTGAAGCATCACCTCCGGCAAAAACACCATCAACTGTAGTTTGAGCACTTCTGGCGTTGGCATCAAACATTCCATTTGGCTTGATTTTGAGCTGTGCTTCAAGCTCACCGCCAAGCATTGTATCGCCAACAACTGCTTTTTGACCTAAAGAGGAAATAACAGTGTCAACACCAAGACTGTTCATGGAATCTGGAATTGGCAGGATATCACGTTTACCTTTTTTATCAGGCTCACCAAGTTTCATCCGAATCAGATCAAGTTTCAGGCGATTTTGTTTATCGGGTATGGAACATAAACCACTGGGTGATGCCATAAGCAGAAATTGAATTCCTTCATTCTCGGCTTCTTTAACATTACGCTGATTGGCGGGCATCTCAAGACGGGCTCTTGGGTAGACAACAGTAACCTGTTCTACACCCTGACGGAGCAGTGAACGCGCGACTTCCATGGCGATATTATTTCCGCCAATTACTGCGGCTTTCCTGCCAAGATCCAGATCTCTTCCTTCATTTATCATGCGAAGATAACTGGCTGCTGTATAGACGTTTGCCTTATCTGTACAGGGTACATCAAAGGGAACATCTACAGTTGCACCAATGCCGATAAAAGTCGCATCAAAGCCAAAATCTTTTAAATCCTGAAGGGTGAAATCAGTTCCCCAACGTTGGGAAAGACGAACGTTAATTCCCATACGCATGATAGCGTTTACTTCGTAATCAACGATATCTTTAGGAATTTTATAATCAGGGAATCCGTATCGGAGGTTACCACCAAGTTTAGGTGCCGCCTCAAAAATCGTTACTTCATGGCCTTTCTTAGCAAGATACCATGCGGCAGTCAGCCCTGCCGGGCCACCACCAATTACAGCAATCCGTTTTCCTGTGGGTTTATCCTTTGGAATTTTAAGATCAATCTCATTTTTCATACACCAGTCTGCAACAAATCGTTTCAGATGGTTGATTGAGACTGGTTCATCGATAAGAATTCTACGACATCTGGTTTCACAAAAACGTGGACAAACACGACCTACAGAAAATGGAACGGGGTTACGATCCATAACAACACGAAGCGCTTCCTCGTATTCACCTTTTGCAACGTGGGCAATATATCCCTGAACATTAATCTGACCTGGACAGGTAAGATTACATGGTGCTTTACAATCTCCAAAATGTGTTTCAGAAATTACAGCAAGGCGTTCCTGACGATGCTTAATTACATCATCAGATTCAGTCTGAATAATCATTCCATCTTTGGCAAGGGTTACACAGGATCGCATAAGCTGATCCTGTCCCTCAACCTCAACCACACAAACATTACATGGATTGTCGGCTGGTTTGCCTTTTAGATGG
This sequence comes from Desulfocapsa sp., assembly GCA_029934815.1. Classification (GTDB taxonomy): domain Bacteria; phylum Desulfobacterota; class Desulfobulbia; order Desulfobulbales; family Desulfocapsaceae; genus Desulfocapsa. The sequence goes on from JAOZLM010000122.1 coordinate 5,258, forward strand.
CAAAGTGTCGGAATGGTTATCTCGGATCGCTTAGCAACTTCAAGGATGGTAAGCCCCTCTTCAGCTACAATCTGATCGCCATTTATGTTCAGTGTTACAGTGCTCATAAGGTGCTATTATTTATGCAGATGGTTTCCATTCTTTGAGAAATGCTGGCAAATGGCCAGCTTCACGAGGTCCGATGATAATAGTCCAATCAGGAAGTTCTTCCTCAAGCTCACCTTTCATGGAAGCAAGGTATCCAGGAATAATCAGATCACGATGTTTTACTTTCTCAAGAATGCCGTTCTTGTTGATAAACTGAGCAATAAGATCAGCACCAAATTTTCCGGCAGCCCAGGCAGTAAGAACAGAAAGACCTTCAGTGTCTTTAATAAGGAGCCATGTTGGAACCTTGGATCCCTCAATCTCACCGGAAACAATAAAATAGGTAAGGGAGAAGTTACAGGTAATAACAACAGGAGAATTCTCATCAGGTCCGGTGAGAGGATAAATATCCTCGGTTACAACCATTGGACGCTGTGGATCGGTGAAGATATTCATTCTTTCAAGGAAGAGTGGGAAAATAAGATCTCCCTGAATATCTGAAAGAACGATGATTCCAGCGTATTTGGCTATCAGAACTGAGGCAACCATAGCTTCCATCATCGGATCATCAGAGATCTCGCAGGGGAAGGTGATGGTTGGAAAACCAAGTGGCTTGAACTTTGCGGTAACTGCAGCCCGACGAGCAACAACGTTATCTTCAAATGCAGCACGCAGTGTTCTGGCACCAGTATCGATAACAAGATCTTTCAAACCTGCAGCAAGAAGTTTTTCAGAAACTTCTACGCAGTTATCAAGATTGCTTCCGGCGACACCAACGGCGGTTTTACATTCTTCGCCAAGTTTGGCCATTTCATCTGCATTATCAAGGGTAGCTCCATAAAGGATCGGGGTGCGAGCACCACATACTTTAGCAGCAGCAGCAAGATTTGCAACAGACTCACTCATAAGAATAATTGCAGCACGTGCTGAACCATCAAGTACTTTCTGGGTAAGTGCGGTAAAAGAGGCCTCATCATTCTTGGCGTCTTTAATGGCAATAAGATCCGCCTTCATAATCACACCAACACGCTCATACTCAAACTTGTTGAAACGTGCAATGCGACCTTCCACATCAGCATCACTCTGCTCAGTAGTCACAAGCACTGCAATACCGGTCTGATTCTCAAAACGTTTATCATGACGATACATGCAGGTTTCACCACCCGCTGTAAAGGTATCATCACCAGTACCCACTTTAATGGTACGAATTGGCGGAGCAGAAGCTTCACCAATGGTGGCAATGGCCTCTTCAGTTGCATAAGGACAATCTGCAATTTCCACCTGACCCGCAGCTACTTTCATAGCAAATGCAAGACATGTTGGGATGCTGCATTCGCCACAATTCTTCTTGGGCAGCATTTTAAGGATTTGAATACCTGTTAAGGCCATGGTTATTCCTCCGGTTCTCTATATAAAAGAAAATTTATAAAATTTAAAAATGTCATAAAATTACAAAGTTATTAAGCGGTTGGGAAATTTCATTTTAACTTTCCCTTTTCCACTTAAATCTACATTGCTGCTTCCATTTCAAGACAAGGATGTCCAACCTTTTTGAGGAATTCCAATAT
>JAOZLM010000123.1 GCA_029934815.1 Desulfocapsa sp.
CATACAAGTCACTTGGTTTACCGGAACCACCATACTGAGACACACCTGAACGCTTAAAGTTGATTGCCTTTCCTGCTTCGGCAAGAATAGTCCCAACCATACTGCCAAGACCGGTGTCCACATGATGATCTTCTGCAGTTAATACAACACCAGTTTCTGCCGCCTTAAGAACAGCGCCTTTATCAATTGGCATAAGGGATGCCATATTCAGCACAGCAACAGAGCGCCCCGCATCTTTCAATATTTTCCAGGCTTCCATTACAGCCGGAACAACAGCTCCGTATGTAATAATTACAGCATCACTTCCTTCGCGCAGCCAATCTCCTTTACCTGCAACAAAACGGTAATTTTCATCAAAATAGACAGTTCCATCTTCTTTACAGATCATCTCCATTTTAGATCGTCCCATTCCCACAAACACATTCCCTGGAGTTGTGCCAACATAGCGGATAATTCTGTCAGTCTGATTTGGATCAGCAGGCATATAAACAGAAGATCTGAAATAGTTACGAAACAGCCCAAGATAATCAATGCACTGGTGAGTCGGTCCATCTTCACCAACATCAAGCCCTACGTGAGTGGCAACAACCTTGACACTTGCATGATTAAAATCGTTTAATCGGTTCTGGTTGTACACTTCGGAAACGGCAAAAACACCAAATGTACTAAAAAATGTAACAAGACCAAGACTTGATAAACCACCTGCCATGGATGCGGCATGATGTTCCTGAATACCTGCTTCTATATAGGCCGCTGGTGAATGTTTATGAAAGCCACCCATCTTCACAGAACCTTCAAGGTCACATGAAATTCCGGTAATTACCATCTTCGAATCGATATTATTTGCTTCAGCGAGACTGAGTAAAGCATTGCCATAAGCGGAGCGATTATCAAGGCTGGTTCCTGCTTCATACTGGATTGCCTCTCCAGCACTAATATTTTGTTCAACCTCTTTAAATTGCTGAATAGTACTGGTATCAACAGGGTTTTCTCTAAGTGTTTTGTACTTATCAAATTCGTCTTCTACACCCAGCTCTGTCATGGCCTTGCTGATAGAATCACGATCGAGTGGAGAACCATGATATTTGGCAATATTCTCCATAAAGGAAATTCCTTTGCCCATGGTGGTACGGGAAACTATTACTGTGGGTTTCCCATCACTCTTCTCATACGCTTTTGAAAATGTCTGGAAATAAGCGTTAGTATCATGGCCATCGGCAAGATACTGCACATCCCAGTTATTAATGGAGTACATTGAGCGGATGGGTTGTGCCATAACTTCTTCGGTGGTACCGCAGATTTGCAGGTGATTACGGTCAATAACCACAATAAGATTATCAAGATTATATTTGGAAGCATAGCGAATAGCCTCCATGATCTGTCCTTTCTGCTGTTCGCCATCACCCATAAAACAGATTACCTGATTAGGTTTTTTCTGAATTTTAAAACCGTGGGCAAGTCCTACTGCTGTGGATATTCCCTGACCGAGGTTTCCGGTATCCCACTCAACACCGGGCACAATACGTTCGACGTGTCCGGGGAAACCGGATCCTGTACGGCGAAAACCGGTAAGGAAATCTTCTTCTGTAAAATAGCCATATTCTGCAAGGGTGGAATAGACACCAGGAGAGACATGTCCAATACTCATAATGACACGATCACGTTCATCCATCTGCGGATTTTTCGCATCATGGCGCATACAGCCATAGGTCACCAGCAGGTTATCAAGGGAGGAAAGAGAGCCTCCGGGATGACCGGAACCTGCAAGGGACGTGGAAAGTAAAATGTTTTTAGCACAGCGGGTACGCATTTCCTGCAATGTGCGTAAGTCCTCACTGGACAATTCATCGGATTGCATAGTAAGTTGCAAGGTCATTTGGGTCTCCATATATAGAGCTGATTAATTGGTATGGCAGTAAATTTCCATTCTTTGAATGGTGACGACTTTAACTCGTTTACAAAAAAAAAACAGCAGTAAAAATAATGCTAAAAATTGCGGATATTTCCTTCGACTCACCATTGATCCTGGCACCGCTTGCAGGCTATACAGACCTTCCTTTCCGCTTGCTTTGCCGTGAATTTGGCGCAGGGCTTACTGTTTCAGAAATGATTAGCTGCCATGCCTTAAACTATGGCCAGCAGAAGACAAAAAAAATGCTTGCCTCGACATCTGAAGACAAGCCTGTCTCCTTCCAGTTATTTGGAGCCGAACCTGATCTTATGGGACAGGCGGCAGCACTGTTAAATGAATACAACCCAACTCTCATAGATATTAATATGGGCTGTCCTGTTAAAAAAGTCACCAAACGTGGGGCTGGTTCTGCTTTAATGAAAGATATTCATCTTGCAGAACAGATTGTGACCGCCGTTTGTAAAAACTCCAAAGTGCCGGTTACTGTAAAAACCCGGGCAGGCATAAGTCAGGATGAAATTACTGCCCTTGAGTTCACCCGCATGAGTGAAGCAGCAGGTGCCGCCGCCATCACAATCCACGGCAGGACATGGGCACAAGGCTTTTCTGGAAAAGCAGACTGGGAAATTATTACAAGAGCTAAAGAAATTTCAGGAATACCTGTTATCGGAAATGGCGACATAAACTCTTATGCTGCAGCACTAAAAAAGAAGGACGAAACGGGATGTGACGGGATAATGATTGGTCGTGCAGCACTGGGAAATCCATGGGTCTTCAGTAAAAGTGGCCGACCTGACACACAAAGGCAGATAACCAGCTGTGTTTTACGCCACCTTGAGTTAATGCAGGAACACCTGGACACCAGCAGACAACTTGCCTACATCCGTAATCATACCAGCCGCTATTTTACTGATTTTCCCGGCAGTTCACAAATCCGACAAACAATTCATGCAGCAGAATCTTTCCCTGAACTTGAAAATTTCATTGCATCCCTTCGCAATACTGAATGAGTCTTCATTTATTTCTTAGTCCATCGCTCCCATTTGCGAAGACAATCTCAGATATTAGTCTTTATTTTTAGTATGTTATTGCGCATTACCTAACCCATTCCCATAAGGACTACATTGTAGCATTCTATTGACATCTAATATAGTAACGACTATGTTCATTGGCCTGAGAGACAAAAAAATAACGGCGCTCTGCCAAACATATATTTATGTTTAAGGCGTCGCCAACCATATCCCCTAACTAACTATCGCATTCTACATGTCATCTACCGACCCGGCACAAGATATTGCCAGAGTATATCGTTTCCTTTCTCAATGTATGCAGTACCCCGATGCAAAATGGACAAACGATGATTTTTTCAATGTTCTCTACAATTTGCTTGGCACACTTGGTGCTGTAGAGGACGGCGTTGAAATAAAAACAGCAATAGACAATGCCGATGATGCCCTTGAAGATCTACAGGTAGAGTACACACGACTGTTTATAAACGGCATGCCCCATGTGATTGCCCCACCCTTTGGCTCTGTGTACATGGATCAGTCCTTACAGGGTGCATTTGCCGGTGACACACTTGCTTATTACAGAACAAAGGGTTTTGGCATGGAAAAAGATGCTGATTTACCCGATCATATTATCCACGAACTTGAATTCCTTTCTCTTCTGGCTGAAGAAAATGATTTTGCCGGAGAAGAGGAGTTTTTGAAAAAATTGTTTCGCCCCTGGTTTGAAAAATTTTTAATCAGGGTTACAGATGGAGCTCACCATCCGTATTATCGGGTGGTTGTACAATTAATAGATTTTTTCACTAAGGAGGAAGAGAAAGATGGCTTTCAACCTAACGAGGCGTAAATTCCTTCAGACAGCATCACTGGCAGCAGCCAGTGTGCCTCTGTCTAAGGTTGTTTCTGCTAGCACAGGTGTCTCAAAATCAGCACTCGATGCAACGGGTACTGCAGGAGATAAAACTGTTGTAGGTGGAATCTGCGAAATGTGTTTCTGGCGTTGTCAGCTGGTCGGTAAAGTACGTGACGGCCGCCTGATGAAGCTTGAAGGAAACCCAAAATCCATTGACAACGGCACTGCAATCTGTGCCCGTGGTAATGCAGGTGTAAAACTGCTTTACGATGTGGATCGCTTAAAATACCCCATGAAGAATGTGGGTAAACGTGGCGAGCCAAAATGGAAGCGTATTTCCTGGAAAGAAGCACTCGATGAGTGTGGTTCCAAACTGAAATCCACAGTGGATAACTACGGTGCCCATGGTATCTGTGTTTTCCCTCATGGTGCTTCAGCTAAATACCCCATGCATTACTTTGAAAGAGCCGTAGGAACACACAACGTGTCTGAGGCCTCTTTCTTCCAGTGTCGTGGTATTCGTGACACAGCCTATGTTGCTACCATCGGTAAAGCACCGGGTGAAAAAGTAGATATGCCAAACACCAAGGTTCTCTTCTTTATTGGAGATCATCTTGGCGAGAATGTACACGTTTCTCATATCAAACAGTATGTTCAGGGCTTGCAGAACGGTGCCAAACTGATCGTTGCTGATCCTCGTTTCTCTGCCTCTGCTGCTAAAGCTGATATCTGGGTTCAGATTAAGCCAGGTACTGATACTGCCTATATGCTTGCCATCATGAACTATCTTGTACAAAACAAGAAATATGATGCAGACTTTGTAGAAGATTACACCTCTGGTTTCGAAGAATTCTCTGAAGCCATCAAAGGATGGACCCTTGAGAAAGCTGCCAAAGAATGTGACATCCCAGCTGAGCAGATCAAAGAAGTTGCTGAAATGCTTGCGGACAACGCACCAAATGTTGCTATCCACCCCGGTCGTCACGTCTCCTGGCATGGAAACGACTTCCAGCGTGAGCGTGCTCTTGCATGTCTTACCGGTATTCTTGGTGCTTACTATGTTAAGGGTGGTTGGGTACCTTCTAAAGGACCTAAAGTTAAAGGTGTTTCCTGGGCCAAGCATGATCACGGCCATGAGTTTGACCTGAACTACAACCACGAAGAAGACGAAAAGATCTATACAAACAATCCTCCGGGAACACCCACAGACCTTATTCGTGACTGTGCAATTTCCGGAAAGCCTTATCCAATCAAAAGCTGTGTTGTCTGGGGACAGAACCCCATGCAAACAATCCCCAATCAGCAAAAGATGAAGGATCTTTTCAAAGCCATGGACTTTGTTATGTGTGTTGACGTTATGCCAACAGATGTAACCGCATGGGCCGATATTCTTCTTCCGGAAAAGAGTTATCTCGAACGTCATGATTATATCAAGAAAGGTACCCAGTGGGATCTTTCCAAAGAGCATCAGCAGTACATCTCTGCACGTATGCCTCTTGTAGGGCCTATGTTTGAGCGTAAAGATCAGGTATATATCTGTAACGAACTCGCTAAACGTATGGGACATGAAGACAAGATTCCGGTCAACACCATCGAAGAGATGGTAGACAAATCTCTTGCATCAGCCAATCTTTCCCTGGAAAAACTGATTGCAGAAGATGGTATCCACATTCAGCCTGGTAAAGATCCTTACGGAATTCCAGAGGATTTTGAAGTTGCACTGTTCAATGAAGATCTTGATGATGCAGGTCACCCTGGTGCACCAACATATATTCCGGTTGAAGAAGTACCAGCAGGTTTTGCAAGACTTCTTTACGGACGTGCTCCTGTTCATACCTTTAACAGAAGTCAGAACAACGTATGGCTGCACAACGCCATGCCTGACAACCCTGTCTGGTTGAATAACGAGGTTGCTGCTAAAGTTGGTCTGGTTGATGGCGACACTGTTGGCTTTGTAAACAGTGAAGGTGTTGAATCAGCTACCACTACAACCGTTAAAGTAACTCCTGGTATCAGAAAAGACTGTGTCTATATGTACCACGGATACGGTAGTGCTAATCCACTGATGACCATTGGTGTTGGTGCTGGTGTTGATGATACTGCTCTTATCACCAAGCTTGCCATCGACCCCGAAACAGGTTGTCATGGTATGAGAAACAACTTTGTTAAACTGATTAAAAATGGAAAGGTTCTGGATCTTTCAGTTTAGCTTTTAATTTGCAAACGAAACAACATTACATGAAGGTTATTTTTTCTTTCTCTCACAACGATAGAGTGTTTTAGGAAAAAATAACTTTTCAGGAGGATATATTCAATGCAATATGGAATGATCATAGATCTGGAACGCTGTGTGGGTTGCCATGCATGCACCATCGCCTGTCGGGCTGAATGGGAAGTTCCGGTTCCTTATCAACGTAACTGGGTTAAACGTCTTGGCCCCACCATGACCGATGATGGTATGGCCGCTACTTACTACCCTGGTCTTTGTAACCACTGCGACAATCCACCTTGTGTGGAGGAATGCCCTGCAGATGAGGTTGACATGACCTTTACAGATGCCAAATCCGGCAAAACCAAAACCATGAGCGTTGCTGCTACCTGGAAAGATCCATTTGATGGCTCTGTTCAGGTTGACAAAGAACGTTGTCTTGGTTGCGGAGCATGTGCTGACGCCTGTCCTTACGGCGCACGCTATGTGAACCCTGCCCAGGCTGATGATATCAGTGAAGGTAAGGTTGACAAATGTACTTACTGCAAACCTCGTGTTGATCAGGGTCTTGCACCAGCTTGTGTTCAGACTTGTATCGCAGACGCCCGTATTTTTGGCGATCTCGATGATCCTAATTCTGAAGTTTCCAAGTATGTGAAGAAAGGTGCCAAAGGCCTGGAAGTTAGTGATGGCAAAATTGGACCAAACTCCAGATACTATGGAAAGAAGAAAGATATGAATCTTCTTTTTGCTGACTACACTCCACAACTTGCTGACATGGGTAGCGTTAAACGCCGTGCCATGATGGCTTCCATGGTGAAACCTGCCATGAGAAAAGCAAAAGATATCGGTATGCTTGGTATTGCCGGTGCTATGCTTGTGAAGGGATTGTCTGAGAATGAGGACAA
>JAOZLM010000124.1 GCA_029934815.1 Desulfocapsa sp.
AAAAACTGTATCGCTTTAAGAATGCCTTTTTGTTCATCATGCTCCCCATCTATAATCTCCTGAAGAGCACTCTGTATGCTGTGGGTCTGTTCAATTTTCTTAATATCCCAGGTATTGATTTCTATATCGTGAATAACCTGTCCGATATAGCGTAACTGCCTATTATCCAGTTTCTGGTCTTGCAGGATACACTCAAAGGTCGATTGTGTGTGTGAGCGCTTATATTGAGCTGATGGAACATCAAAAGGAATACCATTGCTAATCTTACTGCCTTTAGCAACAAAGACAAATTCAGCCTGAGGATCAACAAATCGTTTAATAAGCCACAGAGAAGCCAGCTTATCCGGTTCAAGGCCTTGCCAGGTTATATACGACTGACCGATTGCCATCGCAGGCTGAAACAAAACAAGAAGACAAAACAGTAACTTCCACAACTTATTTCTCATCTCTTTCCTCCGATTGGGTGTACCAGCTGACTGATTGCTGTATGGAACTCTGAAACTTTGCTATAAATGCTTTTTTAGAACCACAGAATGTTTGTCTGCCCTCTTTAAGTACAAGAATTGTATCGGCCAACTGCATAACTTCTGCCAAATTATGTGTGACATATATCATAGTATTACTCTTCTTTCTTTTCAGCAAATGTAACAGCGCGATGATCTTTTCCTGCAGAAGGTTGTCGAGATTCGACAGCGGTTCATCAAACAGAATAAATCCGGGCGATGGCATCAGAGCGCGGCCAATGGCTAGTCGTTGTTGCTCTCCCCCTGATAATTGCGCAGGATAGCACCCTTCCTTTCCAGTCAGTTCAAGCTGACGAAGCATTTCTGCTATCTTTAGTCTTCCTGATTTTTTTTCGCCAGGGCAAAGAACAAATTCCAGATGTTCATTAACTGTCATATGGGGCCAGAGCGCCAGTTGCTGGAAAATCATGGCACACTGTCTATTATATGGCGGCAGCATGATTTGTTCGCTGGATACCGTTTTTCCACTGAGGATTATTTCTCCGGTTGCTGGTCGTTCAAGTCCGGCAATAAGGCGAAGAAGCGTAGACTTGCCACTTCCTGACGGACCATAGACAACTAATATTTCAGACTTATTCAAGGAAAAATCGATATCAACCAGTGCAGGTTGACTCCCATGATTAAAGCTTAACTGTTTTACTTCTATGGTCATTTACCATCCATGCATAACAAAGTTTAAAAAGAAGTCCGGAGAATAGCATCATTATGATAATAAAGAGGCAGAGAGATGCAACCATATCATCTGCCCCGTAATGCATTAAATTATATATTTTCACGGCAATGGTTGCCCTGCCTGGAGGAACGAGCAGCAACGTCGCTGACAGTTCCGCAAAGCAGCAGACAAAAACCAGAAAAAATGCTGTTATCATGCTGGTTTTCAACTGGGGTAGAATAATATGCAACATAAGTTTTGTTTTTGACGCCCCGGACAACATTGCAGCCTCTTCAGCCTGAAAATCAATCTGTTCGATACCCGCCTGCATAATCTTAATCCCCACAAACAGGAAATGAGCCACCAGGCCTGTCAGGCAAAAAAGTGATGTGGAAGAAAGAGATGGCAAATCGAAAAAGTTTCCAGCCTTAATTAAGCCAATACTGAAAAGTGCTGTCGGAACTGCCAGGGGAATTAATGCAAAGAAATCTATAACTGAGCGCAAAGGATGACGACGGGCCAGCAAATATGCATATGGCATTGCCGCAGCTACTGTTGCCAGAGCACAGAGTAACGATAGCATAGTACTGTAAAACAGTTCATCAAAAGCACCCGAAACCGAACGCCAGAATATTTCGACATTTGGGACAGCTGCAATAAAAACAATTACGGGTAGCGCAACGGACACAAGCCAGATCATCGCCAGAAAGATACATGCAGAAACGGTGTATCGTTTTTCAGTCAGTAGTATTCTTTTCTGAATACCGGGAAAGCCGAAATAGCGTCTTTCACGCATATTCCTCTGTATGATCATAGCTACTGCCAGGGCAAGGAGCAACGGAGGAATACTCATAAAAAAAGCACCCATCTCATCATACATTGCCGCAAGCTGAATAAATATCTCCCCGGATATTACCCGAACCCGTAAGATATCGGGTACATCAAAACTATTAAGGGTAAACAGAAAAGCCAGCAGGCAGCTACCGAGGATATGAGGCGTAATAAGTGGTAAACTGATCTTTCGTAACACTGTAAATGGAGAATTACTGCAGAGAGCAGTTTCTTCCTGCCTGACATCCACCGATTGAAGTCCGGCCATGACAATAGTCGTAACCAGTGGGATAAGCCAAATACTCAAAATCAGAACAACACCTGCTTTACTATACAAAAGTCCATACAGTATCTGTCTTGATTCAGTTATTGAAAAAAACTGCATAAACAGACTTTTCTCACCAAGCCCCCTGCTCCAGGTTATGGCATGGATATAAGGAGGAATAAGAAAAGGGACAAAGTAAGAAGAGAGGAAGAAATTACGCCAGGGAACTCGCACCCGTTGCAGAAAGAGCGCCTGCAAGGTACCGAATATCCCGGCAATACAAGCCGTACAGAGTGCCAAAAGCAAAGAATTGCTGAGGCTTTGCAGATATTGTCGCTGAAACAGATATCCAAATCCGTCCCCTTCTTGCAAAGAAGCTGGAAAGAAGGCGAGATAACCAGCAAGTGGCAGACAGAACAGGACTCCTGTTAGTACGAAAAAAGCACTGAGATGAGGACGAAACAGGTAATTAATAGTCATGAAGATATCTGAAAAAGTCCTCAGTCAACAAAGAGAGCACGACAAAATTTATCTGATCGTTCCACATAAGCAGCCGCCTCCCGGTAATCTACGTCCATTATATTCAGATCGTTTATAGAAACTCGTCCGGCATCTTTTTCAGTATCACTTCTCACAGGCATATTCTGTGATGTACTTTCCATAAGCAAAGTTTCCACCTCTTTACTTAACAAAAAGTCAATTAACTGTTTTCCTGTTTCCGGATGCGGAGCACCATTGACCAGAGCCACAGTATTGGGAATGACAAAAACCCCCATGCTTTGCTGGTCAGGGTAAATCATTGCAACAGGCTCATTTCGCAGCATGGCACCATGGACATCATCGGTGTCTGTTATACCGAGCGGAACCTCTCCTGCGGAAACGACATCACGCACAATGGAATTCCCGCCAACAATCAGGACATTGTTTTGTTTAAGATCCTTTAAAAAAGATTCTGCATTTTCTTGTCCCATTACAGCATACAATGCTCCCATGTGAGTAGCAGCCGTCCCCAGAAGTGGGTAGGCCATGGCTACTTTTCCATGCCAGGCGGGTTGCGTCAGTTCCCGGAGAGTCTTTGGCAGATCTGTTTTCTGCAGCATATTGGTATTGTAAATAAGTACACGAGCTCTGCAGGCAAATCCCGTCCAGTACCCATTGGGGTCCTTAAATTGTTCAGGAATATATCTGCGTTCAGGAGAGAAATAGGGGGTGAAGATATTTTTTTTCTCAAGGGTAATAGTACGGACAATCTCAGAATTCCAGAACACATCAGCTCTGGGATGTTTGCTCTCAGCCAAAAGCCGATTGGTCAGTCCAACCGTTTTAGCAGCTTCCACATCATACACAGCCTTGACCCTGATAGCTGTTTTCTGTTCAAACAGTTTTAATACGGGTTCTGAAAAAATCTGATCAACAGAAGTGTACACCACAACAACATCAGATGCTGATACATGGCCGGCAGCAGGTAGCAACACGAGTACAAACAAAAAAAGAGCGCGTGAAACACGACTGAATAAACAGAGTGCAGTCAATGCTAATCCGCCATAACCTGAAGAAAATAGACTGATTCTTCCATACCAATCCGACTATCTCCATTAATATCATAATCCATATCCAGCGACACATCGGATTTACCGGTTGTAATCTGAAGGACTGTTACAACCTCATGCAAGCCCACTGTACCACGTAACTCGGCAAGCTGTCTTGGTGGTAGCAGATAGCTGGTAAATGTTTCAGTACCATTCACACCAAGATAGCGAGTGACTGTAACCTGCTCGCCACCGCTTAAAGGCATATTCAGATGTGACACAGCATCAAAAACATTGGCAGTATCCATGGCAGCATAGGGAACCGTTACCCCGTCACCGACCATGCCGGTAACAGGATAGTTACTTCCGGTTATCAGTACAGAGACCACGGTTCCTTCGGCGGCATCATTTCCGTTTTCCTGAGGAGTGTTGATGAGGATGGTATCATTGGCGAACAAATATTCCGTTGTGTCGGGAATATTAGTCCGTACACTGTTATCCTGAGTTGTGACAGAAGGAAGTGGTAGTGTTGCCGGGGTTAGTGTTATTTCGCCAGTAAGTGCGACGATGGTTACGGTCTGATAATAGTAGGTGGTTGCTGGTGAAAGTCCTGCTGCCTGGATCAGAAGAACGCCGTTGTCCCGGCTGCTTTCTATTATGGAAATATGACTACCCTTCAGCGGATAGGCGGTGATATTAAGTTGATTACTGATCTCCTGCGTCCCGTCTACATCAGTAAATACTCGCAGGTCTGGAATGGCTGCCTGATCGCCATTCCAGAGGACAGAAAAAGAACTGGGGGTCACGTCTGTTACTGTGGTGTTTGATACGACCACAGGTGATGCCTGAACCTGACAGACTGAAAACAGCAGGAAAAGAAGTGAGAACAGAAGATAAGTCACAGAACGCATGGGCGGTTCCTCTTATTGAACGTGTGTTTAGTTTCTTTGCTTTTTGCCCACAAACACTTTGACAGTGTGTGTGGCAAAGTGTCCTTCATAGCCTCGGAGCATTGCAGTGATGTAATGCACGCCCTCAATTCCGTGGGGATCCCATGTCCAGAAATAGGGTAAATACCCTGCCTCCTCCTCATGAGAAAAAAGAAAATCCACATAGAGAACGATTTCAAAACGCTGTTCCAGTAAAAACTGACGATCGGCTATATTGGTATTGAGAGTGATTTTTGTTGGGCCGTCAATGATGACGATGCCATCTTCGGTATATCCCTGGTCTGCCGGAAAGGAAATAGCCACTTCCGGGTCATAGCATTTATCCCTTGGATGCTGCCAGTGATTGTACATCATCCGTTTCATTGGATCGGTGACAACAGGTCGAATGTTTCCGGTTGTCTGTGCGACCGGCAGGAATTCTGGTCGTAGGAGATGTTTTTTCCCTTCAAGAATGATACTGTTCATGGGTAGAGAGTAGGCAGGTCCGTTGATTTCGAGTTTACGCACATTCTTAAGATCCACCGTCCCTGTATTGTCTCTACCGTCCCAGGCAACAGTGTGATTCCCTCCGGTGAGAGGAAGCCAGTCAATCAATGTTGTCATCATGGGCCCCCCGGCAACAAGACCAACCCGCAGATTAATGATGGCGGACTGCTGCAGGGTAAAGAAAACATTGTCCTCCACCTTGTCATACTTAATATTCTGTATACCGATCTGTTTGCCGCCGGTGAGATCAGAAGGGTCATAGCGAACATGCTGACCATCAGCATTTGTTGCTTCGATGGTGTAGAGATAATAGTTTTGTGGCAAAATATTACCGGTATTGTCTATCCCGTTCCAGGTTACCTGGTGATTTCCTGCCTCCAGAGAAATACTGTCGAGAAGTGTTCTTACTTCCCGGTTAAGGCTATCATAAATGGCAAGTGTTACCTGGGCAGTCTCTGAAAGGGTGAAGTGGAGAATAAAATATTCCTGATTTTCAGGTGTAAATGATTTGCTGTCTGCATATACGTTTGCAATGGATAAATCTTGCTTTTCCATTGCCAGCAGAGACCATGGCGATAGAAAAGACAAAATTATAATGCCGAGAAACATATATGGAAACACCATGTGGTAAGGGCTGTGGCTGTCCATATTAACGGCTCCATACCGGATTTCGGCAGATAAGTCCTTCTGGAGAGAGTCTGCGAGTATTTTTTCCTTCCTTGTCCATGATATAGAGGGCTGGTTCTCCATCTCTAGTGGAGACAAATGCAAGCTGCCGTCCATCTGGCGACCAGGAAGGCTGAGAATCCATGGCAGGATCGTGGGTCAATTGTCTGATGTGACCGCCAAAGGGATCCATTGTCCAAATCTCGTAATTGCCGCTGCGATTTGATGAAAATGCAATTTCATCGGTCACGGAGCAGGCCAGATCAAAATTATAGCGGTAACCTGATGTTAACTGCCGGAGGCTGCCACTTTCCATGTTTAGACGCCAGATGTCTTCACTTTGGCCCCCGTTTCCTGATAGAAAAAAGACAAAATCATCGTTTGATGACCAGATAGGGGAATGCTGCAGATTTTGCATGTGAGTAAGCTGGGTGAGCTTTTGTGATTTTCTGTTAATCAACCAGATATGGTTGGCGTCATTTGAGCCGGCTATACTTAGAGAAAAAAGAAGGAGTTTATTGTCTTTGGAAAGTGTTGCATCAATGATCCCTTTCAATTCTTTCGTAACGGCAGTTTTTTTCAATGTGGAGATATTCAGGAGGAAGTTTGTCTGATTATTTGTAGTAATTAAGAGATGTTGACCATCTACGGTGGCTGATAACTGGTGAACACCAGTGCTATTTGATGTTAACTGCTTTAATCCTGTGCCATCGTGCATAAGCTGGAATGCCTGCCAGGAGTTATCGGAGTCAGCGATAAAAAACAATGGCGTTGCTTCATTAGCAAGGCAAAGAGCCGAACTAAATAGAAAAAATAATGCAAACAAAGCAGTTGTTTTAGGAGAGTAAATCTTTCGTTTCAACATTATTGTGTTATGTCGTATGCCTGTTTGAATGTATAAAAGCAATAGTGCTCCTTGTTCCTTGT
>JAOZLM010000008.1 GCA_029934815.1 Desulfocapsa sp.
GATCCAGATCATTCCCGGGAGGAAGACAGGTTTATCCTTTTGGGTATGGGCATAGCTGCCAGAGTATTGGTGGTTTGTCACTGCTATCGATCACAGGGTGGAGTCATCAGAATTATTTCTGCACGAAAAGCAACAAGCAATGAGAGGCTGGCATATGAGGAATGAATACGATTTTAAAGAGATGAAAGGACAGAAGAACCCCTATGCCAAGCAATTAAAAAAACAGATAACTATCCGCCTGGATATAGGGGTGGTCGATTATTTTAAAGAATTGGCTGGCAAAGAAGATATTCCCTATCAAAATCTGATTAATTTGTACTTGAAAGACTGCATGAAGAATCGACGAAGATTAGAAATGAAATGGTCGTGAATTCATGTGTCTAACGTGAAGGCCGGTAATTCAACACTGCAAACCTATCAATTACTATAAGCATTAATCTCAGCCATCAAACTGCCAAAGAGTTCTTCGTAACGGGGAATAGCTTTTCGAAGAATAGTAAGTAACTCAGGCACCTCGTTAGTATTCACCACAAGGTTCGCCGAAAATGAAAGCGCCTCAAGATCATACAAAGTAGAAAACTCTGAACCAATAAGAATATAAAAAATAAAACGCCGTTTCTGCATGTTCATTTCACGCATAAACTGATGGAAGGAAGAGGTGCGCATGGCGCTATCCTCAAAATTCTCATGCAGAATAACACTGGCAAAATTAACAAACTGCAGCCTCTCCATGGCCTCTTTGCCGGATTCTGCAAATGTCGCCTGATAGCCGATACTTTCTACTGCTTTAGTGATAATATCTCTCTGTTCACCGGGTTTGGCTAAAATCAGGGTTTGCGGTATATCTTCAACAACTTCCTCTTCTTCAAATAATCCGTCTTTTAACCAGCTGATATCCGGTGCCAGGGGCGGCTTGACAAGGCTTCCAACAACCACTGTTTCCTGTTTTTTTGCGGTTGCAAGGTGCCCTGCATCAAGGGCAATTGACTCCTGACATTCAGGACAGCTGAGACGTAATACCCTGCCGGGGCCCAGTTGTTGCAATCCCTGTTGGATTTTTTCGCTGATTTTCAGTACTTTAGCGCAGTTGGTGCATGTGATGTTCATTTGAGTCCTCTTTACCAGCGGTTTTGTTCTTCTTCTTCCATGGCCAGCCCTGAAAGATTGGAGGTTGCCTCACCCCGTGATGATTTGATGTTATCCAGCCCGCGGGCGATTTCGTTACGGAAAGAACAGTATCGCATGGCACTTTCTTCGGTGATAAGTTCAGATGCGTAAAGCTCAAGAATATGCTGGTCGAAGGTACGCATATCTCTTGCGGAACCTGCCTGGATGATCTTATAAAAGGTCTTCTCTTCGTCTTCCCCGTTTAGAATGAGATCTTTTACACGAAGACTTGTGCAGAGTACTTCCATGGCGGCGATTCGACCACCACCGATTTTGGGAATAAGGCGTTGGCCCACAACCCAGCGGATGGTATCAGCCAGTCTGTTTCTGATTTGAGGCTGCTCATCCTGTTCAAACATACCAAGAATACGGTTGACGGTTTGTCCTGCGTCGATGGTATGCAGAGTGGAGAGAACCAGGTGCCCTGTTTCTGCGGCAGTCAGGCCGATTTCCATGGTTTCCCGATCCCGCATTTCACCCACCAGAATAACTTTAGGTGCCTGACGAAGAGCCGCCCGCATGCCGGAAGGAAAGGAGTTAAAATCATTTCCCAGTTCCCGCTGGTTAAATGTTGCCCGCACATGGGGATGGATATACTCAATTGGATCTTCAAGGGTTACCACATGCACTGCACGTTCCATATTGATTGCGTGCAGCAATGCGGCAAGAGATGTTGTTTTTCCACTTCCTGTGGCACCTGTAAAGAGAATCAGGCCGTTAAGTTCTCCTGACATTTTATTGAAGCAGGGAGGGAAGTTCATGCCTCTGATGGTCGGGATGGTGGTTTCGAGCTTACGAAGAACGGTGGTAAAACAGCCTTTCTGGGTGAAAATATTAACACGAAATCGAGTCTGATCATTGAGTGCATAGGAAAGATCACAGGAACCTTTTTCCACAAGATCCCGAAGCAGCCGTGTGTTGTTGCCGATCAGGTTCAGGGCAAAAACTTCTGCCTGAAAAGGGGTGATGGCTCCAACGGGAGGAGAAACACGCACAGGCATCAAGACACCTGCCGATTCAACCTGTAGCGTTTTTCCCACGGTAATGTTCAGATCCGAAACATTCTCGTGGGCGGCAAGCATTGATGTGATCCAAAATTCTATTTCTGTTTTTTTCATATATCCGGCTCCTAAAAAATATATATACCTTTATAAATTCATAGTATATTGTCATCAAAGGTACAAGAAAATCAAATCTTTTTTTTGATGGATTCGTAAAAACTCTTCATCTTCTTCGTTACTGCAAATTTTATAGCATTTCAACGTACCTTAGTACGCCGAAATGATATGGAATTTCCGTGCCTCGAACATGAAGCTTTTTACAATCCCATCTTAGTTTTGGACTTTTTACGAGTCCATCTTTTTTAATCAGGTCAAAAATATAAAAACAGTTACAGGACAATATATTATGACGATTCCATTACGCAGTGATACCACAACAAAAGGCAGAAAGATGGCTGGTGCCAGAAGTCTCTGGCGGGCTAACGGCATGACCGAAGAACAATTCGGAAAACCGGTTATTGCCATTGTCAATTCTTTCACCCAGTTTGTTCCGGGGCATGTACATCTCCATGAGATCGGACAGAAGATAAAAAAACAGATCGCCGAACTTGGCTGTTTTGCCGCAGAATTTAATACCATTGCCATCGATGACGGAATTGCCATGGGGCATGCCGGAATGCTGTATTCACTGCCATCCCGTGAGCTTATTGCTGACAGTGTGGAATATATGTGTAATGCCCATACTGTCGATGCCATGATCTGCATCAGCAATTGCGATAAAATTACACCGGGAATGCTGATGGCCGCCATGCGCCTCAATATCCCGACGATCTTTGTTTCAGGCGGACCCATGGAGGCCGGTGTTGATGGTGAAAAACGCTATGATCTGGTGGATGCCATGGTTATGGGTGCTGATCGTGAAGTGAGTGATGAGGAAGTGGCTATTGTCGAGCGTTGCGCCTGCCCTACCTGCGGCTCCTGTTCCGGTATGTTTACAGCAAATTCCATGAATTCACTGAATGAAGCCTTAGGTCTGGCACTTCCCGGAAACGGAACCATTGTTGCCACCCACAGTAATCGTCTGCAGCTTTTTGAGCGGGCGGCAAACCGAATCGTTGAAATGGCTGATGCCTGGTACAATAACGAAGACGGATCTGTACTTCCTCGAAATATTGCAACCCGTTCGGCTTTTTTGAATTCGATGACCCTTGATATTGCCATGGGCGGTTCCACCAATACCGTTTTGCATCTGCTGGCCATTGCTAATAGTGCTGAGGTTGCTTTTTCCATGCAGGATATTGATGAACTTTCCAGGAAGATTCCTAATCTCTGTAAGGTTGCACCATCATCCCATTATCACATGGAAGATGTGAACCGGGCAGGTGGAATTATGGCAATCCTTGCCGAATTGAACCGTGCCGGAATGATTGATGATAGCGTAAGCCGGGTGGAAGGAAAAACACTGAATGAAATTCTGAGCCAGTGGGATATTGCAGAGGAGAGTTGCGATGATAATGCTCGTAAGCTGTATCTCAGTGCTCCAGCTCAAAGCGGTAGAAATCTTACCATGGGGTCTCAGGATACACAATATGAGGCTGCCGATCTAGACCGGGAACAGGGCTGTATAAGAAGTGTGAAACATGCGTATTCCAAAGACGGCGGGCTTGCCATACTGTATGGAAATATTGCTGAAGACGGCTGCATCGTAAAAACAGCCGGTGTTGATCCTTCTGCTTTTCAGTTTAAAGGAACAGCCAGAGTGTACTCGTCTCAGGATGATGCCTGTGAAGCCATTCTTGATGGGACAGTACAAGCTGGAGATGTGGTAATAATCCGCTATGAAGGGCCAAAAGGTGGCCCCGGTATGCAGGAAATGTTGTATCCTACATCCTATTTGAAATCTGTTCATTTAGGCACTGAATGTGCTTTGATCACTGATGGTCGTTTTTCCGGTGGAACTTCCGGATTGTCTATTGGTCATGTTTCACCGGAAGCTGCTGCTGGCGGCGCCATCGGTCTTGTGCATGATGGTGACACCATTGAAATTGATATCCCCTTGCGCAAAATAAATGTAACACTCAGCACAGAAGAACTCGATGCTCGCAGAAAAGAAGAGGAGAGCAAGGGGCATGCCGCATTCTCTCCTGTTGGCCGTGATCGTTATGTGTCACAGGCATTGAAGGCTTATGCCATGCTTGCAGCGTCTGCTGATAAAGGCGCGGTACGTCAATTGCCGGATAACTAGCAGAAATGGCTCACCGTCAGCCAGTGAAGTAAGCTGGAGAGGAAATAGAGGACTTCGTAAATACCACCTTGTAACAATTACTTGTACATCTCTGCCGGGGGGCTTCTTCACTTATTGGTTATAGCTGAATCAGTCATAATGATATTGACACTTCTTTGGTTCTTCTGTACGTTAAGAGTTTGCTTTATTTACTTTCTATAATAAATTTTTTTACAATTTTAATATATTTTAAGAGGATAAGATTATGAGTAAAAACAATGTGATAATTGCTTTGGTAGTTCTCTGTCTGGTGGGGACAATCTGGGGTTCGGTTCAGGACAAAAAAAGTGAGAGTCTTGAAAGACAAATTGCTTCCATGAAAGGACAAGCGCCTGCGACAGAAGCTGTGGCGACTGATGGCGCTGCTGTCAATAGTGGAGCGCTGGATGCAGCGTTGGGAAAAGTTGAAAGCTTAACTTCCCAAAATAAAAAGTTACTCGCAAAGGCTGCAACGTTAAAGGGAAAAGTTTCCGGTCTTAAAAAAGAACTTAAAGAGGCTGATGGTGGTACCGAGGCTGTGGCGGCAATGCAGGGTGAGCTTGATAAGAGTGCGGGCGCAATTGCAAAACTTGAAGCAACTGTTGCTACTGTAAAAGCTGATCTTGGTGAAAAGATCACAGCTCTTGTTGTAGCTGAAGAAGCTGTTGCCGGCTTTGAAAATGTGAAAAATACTCTGGCTAATTCCATTGACGCCTACAGCGAAAAAAGCCAGGAGCTTACTGCAGAAGTTGAAAATGCAACCCTTCATGTAACTGCTCTTGAGACCGCACTGGAAGAGCGTACCAAGCTTCTTGTTGCTAATGGTAAAGAGTTGGCCCGCACAAAGTTGAACATGAATGTTCTTCTTTCTCGTATTGCCGCTCAGAACAACTCCCTTGCTATCCTTGACGAAACTCGCCAGGCTCTTGAACTGGAGCTTGCAAACAAGTTTCTGATTATTGAGGAAATGCAGCATCAGCTCGGTGCACAGATTATTGTGGATGCTGTGGTTGAAGAGAAGTTAGTTGAAGCAGTCGTTGAACTTGAAGAACAGGTTGTGGAAGCAGAAGAAGCTGCCGCCGCTCCTGCTGAGGAACATACCCCTCAACAGTAATTGCGTTTTTTTTCAAAGATCTGTTAAGCTGCTCTGGTCCTGTTTTGGACGAGGGCAGCTTTTTTTTTGCTGTTCAGTGCAATGATGTTTATGATAGGACACAATGTGTCACCTGATTGCTGTCGAAGCTCAGTCTTGAGAACAATCAGGAGGTATTATGAAAAAGCAGCACTGATTAAAAAGCAAAGACAAGAGGATATCTATGAAAACACTGGACTGTAAAGGCCTGAATTGCCCAAAGCCTGTATTGCAAACAAAAGCATACCTTGACGAACATACGGGTGAAGTATTCTCTGTGGTCGTTGATAATGAGGCTTCCCGTGAGAATGTTCTCCGTTTTGGCAGGAGCCAGGGGTGTACGGTAAGCGTCCAGACCATTGCTGATGACAGTTTTGAAATTACTATTCAACCAGGGGAGACACCTTCAGCAAAGGGAAGTTTTCGTGCAGAAGATTACGATTGTGCAATTCCCGTTGAAAGCAATCTGGTTTACATTATTTCCTCTGATTCCATGGGGCGCGGATCTGAAGAGTTGGGCTGGGGACTTTTACAAACCTATGTTGGTACCATCGAACAGGTAGATCCTCTTCCATCTCACATCATCCTCTATAACGGTGGTGTAAAACTTGCTGCTACTGATAATAAGGGGCTTGAGGCTTTACAAAATCTTGAGAAAAAAGGTGTGGAAATCTGGTCCTGTGGAACCTGCCTGGAGTTCTTTCATCTTGAGGAAGATCGTAAGGTTGGAAGCATTACCAATATGTATGATATTATGAATACCATGGCAACTGCAGGAAAAGTAGTGAGCCCGTATTAAGATGGTGAGTGAGGTAGAAACAACACAGCTGCCCATTCACATAATCGCAGATGATTGTGTGGATTGTGGGATATGTGTAAAGGAGTGCGCTTTCCTTCAGGAATATGGCTCGCCCCATAAACTTGCTGCTAACTGGCTGGAATCAGTAAAAACAGATCCAGAGCAGAATACCTACCCCTTTGAATGCAGTCTTTGCGGTTTGTGTCACGGAGTCTGCCCCAAAGATCTTGATCCTTCAGCCATGTTTCTCGCCATGCGGCGACAACTGGTGGCAAGCGGCAATGGAAATCTGCAACAGCACAAAACTATTCGTGCTTACGAAAAACGAGGCAGTTCAGCCCTCTTTTCCTGGTACTATTTTCCCGCTGGTTGTGAGACCATCTTTTTCCCCGGATGTGCACTGCCCGGAAGTTATGCCACTACCCTCACCAGTTTGTTTACTGCTTTGCAGGAAATGATTCCCGGTATTGGCCTGGTCTTTGACTGTTGCACTAAACCCTCCCATGACCTTGGGAATCAGGCACATTTTCAGAAAATGTTTAATGAACTGTGTCAAATTTTACAAAGCCGTGGTGTGAAAAAAGTTCTGGTGGCCTGCCCCAACTGTCATCGTATATTCAGCGAATATGGAAAGATGTTTGAGGTGGAGACTGTTTATGAAGTGCTGGCAGGATCTGCTGATTTTCGAAGCATACCCAGAAAAGAAATAACAGTGCATGATCCTTGTGGCGTGAGGAAGGTTGAATCGGTACAGGAAAGCGTACGAACCCTTCTGAAAGGACAGAGTCTGACCATACGCGAAATGAAACATAATCGTAAGAAATCATTCTGTTGCGGTGAAGGTGGCTCTGCTGGATATCTGCGACCGGATTTTGCCAAAAAGTGGACAGCAAAACGGGTAGAAGAAGCTGAAGAGACAACAATTGTCAGTTACTGCGCAGGGTGTACGCATTTCCTTGGAAACAGCACAGAAACCTTTCACCTTCTGGATCTTCTGTTTGCCCCTGAATCCACCCTGCAAAAGAAGCCATGGATAAGTAAGGCGTATTTTATTTACTGGAATCGATATAGTCTCAAGAAAAAGTTCAAAAAACGACTCTCTTCAGGAGTCAGCGGTACCAGAAAAGAACTTATTCTGCGGCCAGTTGAGTAATCTGGTTGATCGTCACTCCCAGATCCCAAATGGCATCAACCAGTTCAGCACTCTGTTTGCCGTTTATCCGAATTGTCATCAGTTGCTGCTCGGAGCTGTAATCCCCATAAAGACTGATGCTGTTAATGGTGACCTCATACTGTTTGCAGCAATCAATGACTTTATAGAAAGCACTTTGCTTCTTATCTATCAGCATCTCAATACGGACATCATCCACTGCACCATCCATGATCGCTCTGAATGCTCTAAAGAGGTCAGTTTCTGTTATAATACCAATTAAAGAACCCTCTTCCACAACCGGAATAGCCCCGATTTTGTATTTTTGCAGAAGATTTGCCACCTCTTCAAGTGGTGTCATCGGTGAAACAGTCACCGGATTACTGCTCATAAAGGCAGAAACTTTAACCTGTCCTGCAATAATATGATCTTCCGGACTAATTTCAGAATCGACAGGCGAGGGCATGGCTTTACTCAGATCCGTGCTGGTGATAATCCCCAGAAGTGTATCGCCATCGGTTACCGGAAGATGGCGAAATTTTCGGTGAGTAAGAATCTCTTTTGCTTCACCGATTGTAGTGTCTGCTCCAACCTGTATTACATCAAGCTGCATCCATAATTTAGTGAACATTCAAACTCCGTTATAGTTCAGATTCAATAAATTCATCACTCTGCTTTTCCAGGGAAAAACGAATCTTCTTTCGGGCGTAGTGTATAGTCTTTGTTGCATTCCCTATCTGTATCTCAGTCCCTGGAAAGAGTGTCTCCTGCACTGTGATTGAAATAGTGTTGATGTACTTTTCTTTCTCAGCCGTTGTATTGCCTGGAACCAGATCTAGCTGCCTCATTTCCCGCTTCAGGATACGAATATTCTCTTCCAGTGATTTACGCTCGTTAACTTTCTTTTTAAGTCCAAATCGTTGCAGAAAAAGTGACAGCTCTTCGGTGCTGTCGAACAGTTGCGAGCGCATCTGCAGGTAACGAAGATAGAGGCCGGGAGATACTCCTGCGGCAATTAGCGCTGCAGGTGAGTTGGATGAACCAACTGAACCGAGGGTGATGCTTCCACCACACAGAAGTTCACCAGCCATTACCTGACTTTTCTCTGCACAGATAATATCACCATCAGCCATTATTCTGGTGTAGTAAGCCTGTTTTCGGATGATAACATTCTTTTTGACCCGCAATCGGCCTTTTTCCATAAAGGAAAAATCGGCATCACCATCTACTTTTACTTTGCACTGACTGCCTCTTATCCCACCTTTTATTACCAGATTCCCTTTACAATGTATGATGGCAGATCTGGCGTTACCGCCAAGGAGCAGGTCGCCATGGGTAACAACTTTAAATCCGGGCAGGATGGTGCCACTGATTTCAACGGCGTCATGGGATTCAATATTGCCGGTGCTGTAATCTATATTTCCTGATATTACCTGCTTTGAGCAAACTTTTATCGAGTTTTCTCCAACCATGGAAAGGATACCACTCTTGCTTGCCGTAATGGTGCCGGTTTCTTCATTGTAAGTGGCGTCATCTGAGACAATAACCGGCAGATCGCGACCCGGTACCGGTGCTACCGGTTGCTTTGAAACGTTCAGGCCGGAAGTTCCTGTGGTTGCAGGAATCCGGGTGGCTATGGTTTGCCCTTCTTTTACCCCAACAAACATTTTCCTTTCCCGAAAATCTATCTTTCCATTGCCAAGAACTTTGCCGGGGAGTGGGCCTACTTCAATGGCAAAACGCAGAAAACTGTCTTTTCCGTCCATTGGCAAAATCCCTCTGGCAACTGGCTTTCGAAAGATCTTACTGCGACTTATTTTACATTCATCCAGAAGTTTTTGAATCCCTTGCTCAGTAAATCCAAAATGGATTTCATTTAGGGTAAATATATCTTTAATAAGATCAGTGCTTAAGTCTGTCCCATTTTTTACAGGAGGAAAAAGCGTGATCTCAGCCATCATTTTGTCGACAGACAAGTAACAGAGAGGTGTTATGGAAAGCAAAAACTCGTTAATACCTTTTTTGCTGCTTTTGGTAAGAGTTGGGAAGCCATCAACACGACTGAAAATCTCAGTTTTATCGTCGGATAAGTAGCTGTTTTCTCCTTCCGCAAGATTGCAGGGAAGAGGTGTTTTTTGCGAGTTTTCCGGTGGAATAAGGCGAATCAGGGGGGTATCTTTCCGTATTAATTCAGCAGAATCAGCGCTGGCTCCGTCAGTTGCACTTACCCTTTCGGTTTGAAAAAGAATTTCCGGAACCAGCAGGAAACAGCCGGCGCTTTCAGGGGTTTCAGTAGTCACTGACGGTTAATCCTGCTCCTTTCCCCGGACTATTTTTTGCAGCCACAACCTGCAGGCGTTCAGCTGTTTTTTCTTTAACAGGCGAGGAAGTATTTGTAAGGTAGCCTCTTCAAAGAGGATATTCATGGCCGGGAAAATTGTATTGCATTTAAGGATATGGTAGGCGTTCGCACTTTCAACCACCTGGCTGATTTCACCTTTGTCTAAAGAGAAGAGAATAGTATTCAGTTTCTGGCAGAGCTCTCCTGCCGTAAGGGTACCAAGTTTTCCGCCATCTTTCCCGGTATCACACTCAGAATGGTGTTTAGCTTCCAGTGCAAAGTCCTGTGGGTGCTGACAGAGCCGTTCGTGAATATCGGATATGATACTGAATGCCGGATCAAATCCAGTGTCAGAGGATGAAAAAATCTGGATTAAGGAGGCATTACGTTGTTCCGGACGATTAAAGGATGTGTAGTGGCTCTTGTAATAGCGCATCATCTCAGAGGGTGTCACCGTTTGTACCGATGATGCAATTTTACCGAGCACTGTTTCAACCCGTAAATCATTATGCAGAGCTGTGACATAGTCAGTGTATGTCAGCTGGTTGGCGTCCAGCATTTCGTAAAATATTTCATCGCTGGGGTACTCTGAGATTACAGCCTGTAAAGTCTTTTGGAAAATGGATTCAGGGATAACCACGCAACAGGCTTCTTCAGAGTTAAGGATAACCTGATGAAGCAGCATTTCCTCGTTGGCATTCTGAAAAACCTGGCTATACTCATCTTCCGTCAGATTGTTACTGTTCTTTTTGAAATCCTGAACAGCAAATTTCATCAGGTGAAATGAGAGCTTTGGGTTGTTATTCCTGTATTGTTTTTCCGGCTGCATAGTATTTTCAGTCACATTGAGTGGCTAATAATGTTGTCTTGCTCTTTTGTTATTGTATCGTAAAGAGCCATGGAAACAAAATTTTTTTTTATGAAATATTTACTTTTGTGGGACAGATAAAGATGCAGGTAGATAAGGGACGAATATTGCACGAAACTTTACTTCGTCTGGCAAAGCTTACAGCGGGTGAAAGCCTGGTTCTGCAACCTTTTAAAAAAGACCGGACAGTTTGTCTTGTGGCTCTGGGGGGCGCTGTTCGCATTCTGGAGCGGGGATTTGCCGAGAATGATTATGTTGTGGAGGAAAAGAAGATTAAGAAAGAGTTGAAAGTCTTATGTAGACGCGAATTTCCACGAAGTAATAAAGTGTGGTTAAAACGCCTCAGCCGTCAGGATACATCGACGTACCTCGATGTGGTATTTGTTGTTGATTAATCGCCAACCGGACTTACAGGTATTGATTATGAAAAAACTAAAAAAAATATCACACAATGCTCTTTTTCTTTTCCTTTCAACCCTGTTTATCCTGTCCGGCGGACAGGTGCATGGTAAAAATACAGGAGGCAGCATGAAAAATATGCAAGCTAACCACCTGCTCCACGAAAAAAGCCCATATCTGCAGCAGCATGCCTATAATCCGGTAGACTGGTATCCATGGGGAGATGAAGCTCTGGCACTTGCCAGAAAAGAGGACAAACCGATCTTCCTTTCCATTGGCTACTCCACTTGTCACTGGTGTCACGTGATGGCGCACGAATCCTTTGAAGATCAGGAAATTGCCGATTTTCTTAATGCCAATTTTATATGCATCAAAGTGGATAGAGAAGAACGCCCCGGGATTGACCAGATTTATATGGCAGCCGCTCGTGCCATGACTGGTGGCGGTGGCTGGCCATTGTCCCTGTTTCTTTTTCCTGATACAAAGCCTTTTTACGCCGGTACCTATTTTCCTCCTCGTGCAGCATTTGGCCGACCTGGTTTTATGGAAATATTGCAGGCTATTCATACGGCCTGGCGTACTGATCGTGTCACCCTATCACTTACAGCCGATCAGGTGACAGCACATATTCAGAAAACAACTGAGACGACCGGTGCAGCGATTGATACCGCGTGGTTGAAAAAGGGTTTTAGTCAGATAGCAGAAAGTTATGAACCAAAATATGGCGGCTTTGGACAATCTCCTAAATTTCCCCGTCCTGTGGTGATGGATTTTCTCCTTCGCTATTATAAAAGCAACGGTGAAACTGAGGCTCGTGATATGTCTCTTTTTACCCTTGAGCGTATGGCAGCGGGTGGAATGTATGATCATATTGGTGGTGGTTTCCATCGTTATTCGGTGGATGGGCAGTGGCGAATTCCCCACTTTGAAAAGATGCTCTACGATCAAAGTCAGCTCGTATCGCAATATCTGTCAGCATATCAATTAAATGGCAATCCGCTTTACAAGCAGATAGCCGTTGAGACGCTGGAATATGTACTGCGTGATATGCAGGATGCAAACGGAGGGTTTTATTCCGCTGAGGATGCAGATTCTGAAAATCCTTACGATCCTGAAGAACACAGTGAAGGTGCGTATTATCTCTGGACGGAAAATGAGATAGATACAGTTTTAAGCAAAGAGGAAGCCCGGATCGCGAAACTTTTTTACGGAGTGCAGAAAGACGGAAACGCTTTGCACGATCCGCAAAAGGAATTTACCGGGCGTAATATCCTCTATCAGCAATATGATCTGACAGAGGTGGCACGAAAGGCAGGGGTAAGTGAAGAACAGGCCGGAAAATTATTGCAAACGGCCAGAGAAAAACTCCTTAATAAAAGAAAAAAACGAACAGCGCCCCATCTGGATGACAAGATAATCACAGCCTGGAACGGGCTGATGATTTCAGCCTTTGCAAAAGCAGCGGTTGTTTTGGATGAAGAGCGTTATTTGCATGCTGCTGACAAAGCTGCGGATTTTCTCCTTACAAATTTGATTCAGGATGATGAGTTAAAACGGCGTTACAGGGATGGTGAAGCGAAGTACCCGGCAGGACTGGATGACTACAGCTTTTTGATCCATGGTTTGCTTGATTTGTACAGTGCAAGCCATGATCTTTCCCGTTTGCAGCAGGCGATTAAACTCACGGAAAAACAGCTGGCTGAATTCACCGATGAGAAGGGTGGCTTCTATGACACTCCTCAGGCGGCTGGTCTTCTGGCCAGATTAAAAGAAGCTTATGATGGTGCTGAGCCATCCGGAAATTCTGTGGCAGCCCTCAATCTGTTACGTCTTGCAACACTGACCAATAATCAAAAGTGGGCGGAGGTTGCTGAAAAAAGTATCAGCTCTTTTGCCGGTATTCTGGCCAAGTATCCTCCGGCCATGCCTCTAATGCTTAGTGCCATGGATTTTCAGATGGATAAGCCAAAGCAGATAGTGATTGTTGGCAACAAAGATGATGTGGAAACAGAGCTATTGCTACGTGAAGTGCATTCCAGATATCTTCCCAACGCAATTTTGATGCTGGCCGATGGTGGTGAAAATCAGCAATTTCTGGAAAAAGAATTGCCATTTTTACAAACCGCCACGAAAATTGATGGAAAAGCTACTGCTTACGTATGTGAAAATTTCACCTGCAAGATGCCTGTGAATAGTCCGAACAAGTTAGGCTTATTGCTTGATGGAAAAGCTGTGCAGTAACCACGCCGTCATTCCGGACCTGATCCGGAATCTCTACGAATAAGCTGTAATTACAAGATTCCGGATCAGGTCCGGAATGACCGGTGCTCAAACGGAAGTATGGCTTAAAACAGGCTATGAATAAACGGCAGGGAGAAAAAAGCAAAAAGAATACCATAAGCCGCCATGGCTGAGCTAAGCCGAGGTTTTAAGCCGGCAATAGATGCCAGCGCTCCTGCCGTAACCATCGGCGGCATGGCTGTTTCAAATAATGAAACCATTGTCGCAGGACCTGACAGGCCCAGCATTTTACAAAGATACAAAAAAACAATGGGAGTAATCAAAAGACGAATAGTAAGCCCGCCAGCCAGCGGCAGCAACTCATCCTTTGGCAGGAAAAGCCGCATCTGAAAACCGATTGCCACCATAACAACAGGAACCATGGAAGCAGCCCCCATAGAAAACAGTGCAGACAGCCATTCCGGATAGCCTTTGCCATGCATAAATAGAGCGGCAACCAGAGCAAGAAAGGGTGGAAAAAGAAAAATCCTCTTCAGAACAGTGAGCAGATCAGGCCGTGAGCCGGATCCGTAAAGGGCAAGAATCAGCGTTCCGTACGTCGATAAAGCCAAAAATGAGCCAAACTGATCGTAGAGAACAGCGTAAGGGATAGCGGCACTGCCAAAAAACTGCTCCACCATGGGGATTCCAAGAAACGATGTATTTCCAAGGGGAACCATCAATAGTAATGATCCGGTAATTTCCTTTGACCAGCGCATCAACTTACACAACAACAATACAGCAACACTCGAAAACAAAATAACCAGCCAGGGCATAATTAGTGGTGACAGGATATTGTCGGAGAAATTCAGCTTTGGTACCTGCTGTAGAGTCAGTGCCGGAAGAGCAACATAAATAACATACAGGTTCAGACTTTTATCTGTTTCTTTCGGGAAGGCGGGGATATGGCGCAGCAACTGGCCAATGAGCATAAGCAGAAAAAAGGGGAGTACGGTTTCCATGGTGCTGCTACTATAATGTGCTGGCAGATCAACACAAGAAATTCCTGAAGAAGAAAGCTTCTCGCCGGTTGGTGCAAAAAAGGTTAATCTTGCCATTGGCCTGTACTTACAGTACTCTTTTTTGGGTGTACTGAAAGGTTATCACTCACTTAAGTGCAGTTAACTACGGAATAAAAGCAGAGTATTCAGAGGCAGTAGTTTATGAAATATGTTCATTCTTGTTTCTATACTGCCATGGTGACAATTCTAAGCAGCGTACTGCTCTCCGCCTGCTGGTATCAGGTTCCTGAGCCACTGGAAGCCCAATCTCCACTCTTCCCCGAAAGCTGGATAAACAGCCACCTTGCCCGGCCTGTTTCCGGAATCTGGCTGCCTCTTGAAAATCGAGAACTGCTTTTAGGTTTGATAAAAGAGGGGATTCAAAACAATTCACAACTGAAAATACAGACTGCCCGTGTTGAAATGGCCTTGCAGAACAGTCTTATTGCAGGCGCTGATTCTGCTCCTGATTTGTCTGCGTTTTTGAAGGGTGGCAGGCAGCGCAGTACCAGAACCCAGGATAGTTACGCCATGGGACTGGATTTCAGCTGGGAACTGGACATTTTGGGGAAGCTGGATGATCGTGAACAGGCAGCACTTTTGGAAGCTGCTATGAGCATAGAAAACTGGCGGGAGAAACGTTTGGATCTGGTCGCAGATATCACCGGACAGTGGTTTGTACTCCTTGAAAATTATCAGCAACTGGCACTTATCCAGAAAAGAGAACAGAATCTCAGTAATAATCTTCAGATCATTGAAGAAGGCTACAAAATGGGGTTGAACCCATCTCTTGATCTGCATCTGGCAAGAGCTGATTTTTCAGCCATTGAAGCAAAGGTGATTGCCAGAAGACAGGAGATGCGAACAGAGACCCGGAAAATGGAATATCTTCTGGGCAGGTATCCTGAAACTGAACTTTTAGCTGCCGGAACACTTCCCTTAAAAATGACTGCAATCCCATCCGGTATTCCAGCAGATATCCTTACTCGTCGCCCTGATATTCTGGCTGCTGGCCACACTCTGGCCGCTGCAAATTTGCGGGTGGCAGAATCTTACAAAAATCGTTTCCCGAGCCTTCGTCTAACCGGGAATTATGGAACTAACAGCAGTGAGCTCGGCCAGCTTGTCAGCGGAGAATCTGTTGTCTGGTCGCTCTTTGCAGGGCTTGCTGCACCAATTCTTGATGGCGGACGATTGGAAGCGATGCAGGGAAGAAGCATGGCAAGAGCCAGTGAAACAGCCGCACTCTTTACAGATACAGTGCTTATAGCCTTTGTGGAAGTTGAAAACAGTCTGGAAGCGGAACAGAGACTTACCGCACAACAGGATTTTCTGGAACAGGCGGCAGATGATTCAAGTCGTGCCGAAAATCTGGCTTTTGAGCAGTATCAGAATGGCCTGGTAAGTTATGTAACTGTTCTTGAGTCCGAACGTCGTGCCTTTGACGCACAGAGTACTGTGCTTGCCATATACAACGAGCGTATACAAAATCGTATTCGGCTTTTTCTGGCCCTTGGCGGGGATTTTCCGCCCATGAGCACCGAGCCGCCATTTCCCCATTTACCTTAGTTTCCTTATGTTAGAAAACATCCCTCAAAAGTCACTTGGCAGGAAAATATTTAATATCATTCTGCCCCTTTGTATCCTGCTGGCAGCTGTATTTGTCAGTCGCTATTTTTTCCTGAATCCTCCCGAGGAAAAAAAGAGGCGTGCTCCCAAACGACCGGTGCTGAGTGTTGAAACGCTTGTTTTGAAACCACAGGAGTATCAAGTGAGTATAAACGGATTTGGAACAGTACAGCCGAGCAGTATTGGCTCGGTGGTGAGCCAGGTAAAAGGGGTAATCACCTCACTTGGTGACAACGTACAGTCCGGTTCTTTTTTTGAAAAAGACGAACTTTTTTTCACAATTGATGCGCGTGATTATCAGGCAGCATTAAAAATTACTGAAGCCTCTCTTAGCGAAGCAAAGGCAAAACTTGTTGAGGAGGAAGCCAGGTCAACCCAGGCTTTACTTAACTGGCAGCGTCTGGGGAAAGGGGCTGACGGTGGTGATCTTGTGCTTCGTAAACCTTATCTTGCAACAGCCCGGGCTGCTGTACTCAGTGCTGAGGCCAAGAAAGAGCAAGCGCAACTGGCGCTGGAACGAACTCATATCAAAGCACCCTATGCCGGGCGTGTACTGGAAAAGTCTGTGGATATTGGTCAGTTTGTGAGCGCGGGAACTACCCTTGCAAAAATTTATGCAACACAAGATTTTGAAGTTCGTGTTCCTCTTAACCATCGTCAACAAGATCTTCTGGATCTGTCGCAGGAATCGTCAGCCACTTTCGGTATTAGGGTGGAAATACAAAGCGGGAAGGAAACAACAGAAGAAAAATGGGCGGGGCAGATTTTCCGGACGGAAGCAATCCTTGATCCAAAAAACCAACAGCTATTCGTGGTAGTTCGTTTGGATAACAGCCTGAAACATCAGGAGAATGGCAGGTCACTTCCACGAATTGGTCAGTTTGTACGGGTGAGTATTCAAGGCAAAGTTTTTTCCAATGTGTTTCTTATCCCCTCCCACACCCTTTATACCAATAACGAAGTGATCATTCTTGATGACGGAAAACTTACACGACGTCAGGTTTCAGTGATCGACAGAGGGAAAGAGTTTGCTGTTATTGATTCTGGTGTGGTGGCAGGTGAACAGCTGGTTCTTACTTCGCTTGGGGCTGTCACCACAGGAACGGAAGCTGTGCAGACAGTCTCGAAAAAGAGAGAACACTGATGCACAAGCTTATTGAGTGGTTTGTGAAAAACCATGTTGCCGCCAATCTTCTTATGATTCTCATTGTTTTTCTGGGATTGCGGGCAACATTTTTCTCCATTCCCCTTGAGGTTTTTCCATCCTTTGAACTTGATACTGTCAATATCAGGGTCACTCTGCCCGGTTCAACCCCTGAAGAAGCTGAAGAAAGTCTTGCCGTACGTATTGAAGAAGCGGTTTATGATCTTGAAGGGATTGAGCAGCTCATTTCCAGATCTTCCGAAGGCGGCACTACGGTATCTGTAGAAGTTGACGGTTTGCACGATATTCGCGATGTGCTTGCTGATATTAAAACCCGGGTGGATGCCATAAACACCTTTCCGGCCGATGCAGAACGTCCGGTGGTGAGTCAGGCGGAGCGAAGGCGTGAAGTAATCAGTGTGGTTTTGTCGGGTGATTTGAATGGAAAAGAATTGCGGGGGCTTGGCACGGAAATACGAGAAGAACTGCTTCTGCTTCCCGGGATAACGCAGGTATTTTTAGAGTCAGTTGCACCCTTTGAAATATCCATAGAGATTTCCGAACAGACTTTACGTCGCTACACTCTCACCATGGCACAGGTTGCAGAAGCGGTGAAACGAAGTTCCGTTGATCTTTCCGGTGGTGTGATCAAGACAATGGGCGGTGAAATTCTATTGCGCTCAAAAGGACAGGCCTATTCCACCGAAGAATTTGCAGCAATCGCTATCCGCACTACAAAAGATGGGACACGGCTTCTTCTGGGTGATATTGCAGATATCAGGGATGGCTTTGACCAGACACCTATAAAAGTGCGTTTCAACAAACAGAATGCCCTGCTTATTGAGGTGTATCGCATTGGAGAGCAGAACGCCATCCAAGTGGCAAAACAGATAAGATCATATATTAAAACAAAAGCTGAAGTTCTGCCCTCTGGTGTGCATATAACCTACTGGAAAGACCGCTCCCGTATTGTGAAGGCAAGATTGCAAACGCTTGCCAACAGCGCGATGCAGGGTGGTGTTCTGGTGGCAATCCTTCTCTCTCTGTTTCTTCGGCCAGCCATTGCCTTTTGGGTCTGTGTCGGAATTCCTGTGAGTTTTTTGGGCGGTCTCTGGATTATGCCTTTTCAGGGAGTAACCCTAAATCTTGTTTCCCTTTTTGCGTTTATTACAGTGCTCGGTATTCTGGTGGACGATGCCATCGTAACAGGTGAAAATATTTACACCCATTTACAAAAAGGAACAGATCCTCTGGAGGCGGCAATAACCGGAACAAAAGAAGTCTCAATTCCTGTAACGTTCGGCGTACTGACCACCATGGCCGCCTTTTACCCGTTAACCATGATTGAAGGAGTCAGAGGGCAGATTTTCGGACAGATTCCAGCCATTGTGATTCCAGTGTTGTTCTTTTCGCTGGTTGAATCAAAACTGATTTTGCCCGCTCATTTAAAACATCTGAAACGCCAAAAGCAGGATAGTTTAGGTTTCTTTTCGAGATTACAACAGAGTATTGCGAATGGCTTTGAACAGGCAGTTTTTCGTTTTTACCGTCCCTTCCTTGATCGTTGCCTGAGAAATCCACTGAATACTCTTGCGCTGGCCATGGCAGTGCTAATAATCGTGTTCTCAGTGGTTTTTAGCGGCTGGACACGCTTTGTCTTTTTCCCACGGGTGCCAAGCGAAACCGTTCGATTAAAACTCACCATGCCTGCGGGAACCGCTTTTCATATTACAGATAACGCCATTGAACATATTGTCAGTCAGGCAGTGAAACTAAAAGAAAAATACCGTGATCCTGCAAGCGGCAAAAGTGTGATTAGAAATATTCTCTCCACCACCGGTTCGTCAGGTGGATCTGCTGCTGGTCAGCCTAATAAAGGCAGGGTGCTTCTGGAGCTGGAGCCACCGGAAACACGTCTTATCTCCATAAAAAGCACAAGCCTTGTAAAAGAGTGGCGAAAAATGATTGGCCCCGTAGCAGGCATGGAAAGTCTGACCATGCGGGCTGAAATTGGGCGGGGAGGATCACCTGTCGATATACAACTTACCGGGCAGGAATTTTCACAGCTGAAACAAGTTGCAGCAGGCGTTAAACAAAAACTTGCTGAGTATCCGGCAGTGTTTGATATTGAAGACAGCCTTTCCCGGGGAAAACAGGAACTACAGCTGCAGATAAAACCGCAGGCGCAGGCTCTTGGTTTAAGCCTGTCAGATCTTGCCAGACAGGTACGGCAGGCCTTTTTCGGGTATGAAGTGCAACGCATTTTACGAGGGCGGGATGATGTGCGGGTTTATATCCGTTATCCGGAAGAGGAACGGAACTCTCTTTATAATCTGGATGCCATGCTGGTACGTACAGCAGACGGAACCGAAATTCCCTTTATCGAGGTGGCTGATCTGGTTGCCAGCCAGAGCCCGTCGAGAATTACTCGTATTGATCAGCGCAGATCATTAAGCATCACGGCAGATGTGGATAAACAGAACGCCGACATTGAGGCCATAAAGCGGGAAGTAATTCAATTTATGGATGAAATTCTTCTGCGTTTTCCTGCAATCCGTTACACAATTGAAGGTGAGGCTAAGGAGCAGCGCCAGTCTTTTCAAGGATTGAAAAGCGGTTTGATTCTTGTGCTGTTTATTATTTTTGGGCTTTTGGCAATTCCCTTCCGTTCCTACTGGCAGCCACTTATCGTAATGTCCATGATTCCCTTTGGGGCAGTTGGTGCAATTGGCGGACACTGGCTTATGGGAAAACCACTGACCATTATGAGCCTTATGGGAATGCTGGCACTCACTGGTGTTGTGGTCAATGACAGTTTAGTTCTTGTGGATTTTATAAATCGCAAAAGGCGGGAGGGTGTTGCATTGCAAGAGGCCGTAAGTCAGGCAGGAGTGGCCAGGTTCAGAGCCGTGGTACTCACTTCACTCACCACCTTTGCAGGTCTTGCTCCATTGATATTTGAAAAATCAACACAGGCACAGTTCCTGATTCCCATGGCGATCTCCCTTGGTTTTGGGATTGTATTTGCCACCATTTGTACTCTGGTATTGCTTCCGGTGAATTATCTGCTTTTTACCAGAAC
>JAOZLM010000125.1 GCA_029934815.1 Desulfocapsa sp.
GAAGGAAGTACTCTTGGGGTACAAATTTGCTGTCGTTGCGACGTACTTAAGTACGTCTCACTCCATCAAATTTACGTTCCTCGAATATGAAGTTTTTCACTTAGCCATCTAATATTTAGGTTTTTACGAGCTTATCAATCTTTGAGGGTGCTTTAGATCTGTATGCTCTAAAGTCCACCTACACACATATATTTGATCTCGAGATATTCTTCAATACCATACTTTGATCCTTCACGGCCAATTCCTGACTCTTTCATACCACCAAAAGGTGCGGCCTCTGATGAGAGCACTCCTGTATTCACTCCAACCATGCCATACTCAAGCGCTTCTGTTACCTGAAAACAGCGAGCCATATCACGGCTGAAAAAATAGGAGGCAAGACCATATTCTGAATCATTTGCAAGAGCAATACCTTCTGCATCATCCTTAAAAACAAAAAGAGGTGCCACCGGACCGAATGTTTCTTCAGTTGCGATTCTCATAGAGCTTGTCACGTTTCCAAGAACGGTTGGCTCGAAAAAGAAACCACTTTCTCCGCTGCGTTTCCCGCCGGCAAGCAGTACCGCACCTTTGTCACAGGCGTCTTTGATTTGCTCTTCCACTTTTATAACAGCGTTGAGATCGATCAGCGGCCCCTGATTATTAGTGCTTTCAAAGCCATTGCCAACACGTAGTTGTTTTTTAACGGCAACACTTAATTTCTCCGCAAATTCTTCGTACACACCTTCCTGAATAATAAAACGGTTGGCACAAACACAGGTCTGGCCTGCATTTCTATATTTGGACGCCACAGCTTCAGTAACGGCAACATCAATATCGGCATCATTAAAAACCAGAAATGGAGCGTGCCCGCCAAGTTCAAGGGACACTTTTTTCACCGTCTCACTACAGGCAGCCATAAGTTTTTTACCAACGGGTGTAGATCCTGTAAAACTCAGTTTTCGAACGATTGCACTTTTGGTGAACTCTGCGCCAATTTCCGGGGCAGGGCCTGTTATTACGTTAAAAACACCCTTGGGGATTCCTGCACGATGTGCAAGCTCTGCAAGAGCCATGGCAGAAAACGGAGTCTCGGCTGCAGGTTTTACAATCACCGGACATCCAGCAGCCAAAGCAGGAGCAGCCTTTCTGGTAATCATGGCTGACGGGAAATTCCAGGGAGTAATTGCAGCACAAACACCAACAGGTTCCTTGAGCACAATTATTCGTTTTCCCTTTTGGGACATGGGAATGGTATCGCCATACACACGTTTTGCTTCTTCTGCAAACCACTCAACATAAGAAGCCCCATACAGGACCTCACCCTCAGCTTCAACCAGAGGTTTTCCCTGCTCACTGGTCATAATAATGGCAAGATCCTGCTTGTTGGAAACGATCAGATCATACCATTTCCGAAGTATTACAGAACGTTCCTTGGCCGTTAAGCCTTTCCATGAGCCATAGGACTTTTCAGCGGCCGCAATTGCTTTCTTAGTCTCGTTTGCACCAAGAGATGGAACGGTACCGAGCAAACTATTATCTGCCGGATTGTACACTTCTATCTTTGCATCAGAGTCTACCCAGCCGCCATCAATATAACACTTCTGGCGCAGAAGTGAGGGATCTTCTAATTTCATTATATACCTCGATAAAAAACCATTGTAACTGTTGATATGTTAATTCAATCCAACTATACTACCATGTAACTATCCAGTACCCAAGGGAAACTATACTTTTTCAATCTCCTCTCACAAAGCAAAACGGTCAAGTGTATGCCAGCTCCAGAAAAAATACAAATCAAAATCCATAAAGAACCAATCAGACTCAGTCAATTTCTTAAACTTGCAAATGTCGTACAGGATGGCTTAGAAGCGAAGATTCGGATACTTGACGGAGAAATTCTGGTTAATGATGAACTGGAAATCCGCCGTGGAAGAAAATTATACACAGGGGATCTTGTTCGTTTTGATAAAAACACCTTTGAAGTTACAAAAATGTAGGGGAGAAATCAGGGCAGTTGCACCTGTCCGGGAGTAATCGAATAGAGCTGAATCTCGCACTCGAGTCCACGCAGTTGCCGTGCATCCTCCTTTTGTATCGGATACGTTTTTTTCAGATCTTTCTGCACATTTTCAGTGATTAAAATCAACCCGGATTCAGTGGACGATGCCAGCCGCTGGGCGATATTCACATCAGTTCCAATTACCGTGTAATCGAGCCTTCTCGATGAGCCGACATTGCCGTGGAACAGTTCCCCCCGACTAATCCCGATACCAAGCCCCAGCTGATGAAAGACATCAGACTTTTTCAACCACTCTTGCCGCAATTGTTCAAATTTCTGCGCTAGCTCTATGGCCGTACAAAGAGCTGCATCGGAAGGATCTTCAAGATGAATGGGTGCACCAAAAGAAACCAGCGCCGCATCTCCCATAAATTTATCCAGCGTTCCCTTCCATGAAAAAGCCACTTCTGAAAAAATATCGAAAAAACTGGTAAGGAAAAGATGGAGTTCTTTATGGGATAAATGCTGAACTGCCAGTGTGAAATTCCTGATATCGGCAAAGAGTACCGTCAACTCACGTACCCCGCCAATATTCATCAAATCCACATCGGAGTTTAGCAGGATCTCGGCTACTTCCGGTGCCACATATTGTTCAAAGAGTGCTTTGGTTCTGGCATTTTGTTCCCGCTCCTGCATGGATGCGACATTTTCAAGAGCCATAACAGCCTGCCCGCAAATAACAGACAGCATTTCCAGGTCTCCCTGACTGTATTCTACATCACGATTTGTCTGACTGATATTTAAGACACCTAATATTTTATCTCTGCCGGTTAATGGAAAAGAAATGGAAGCAGAGATCTCTTTTCGTTTTAAATAGTGTGCAAGGGGGGATTGCTCCTGGCTGTGTTTATTGAGAATCACTGGTTCGCCATGGGCGTAAACCCAACCGGCAATTTTCTCACCGGATTTCACCGCAACCTGTTTAGCAACAGATTCATCAATGCCTCGCGATGCCACAATATGGAGTCGTTCGTCCTCTTCCACAAACATCATTAGAGAAATAGCAGGTACATCTATTTGTAATGTGACAGCTTCCAGCAATAGTTCGTAAACTTCTGCTATTGTACCGGCATCAACGAACTTTTCACCAAGCTTATAAAGGGGAAGCATGGTTTTCAGGCGGGTATTTTCTTCACGTAAACGGGCTATTGCCAGGGCTTCCTGAACAGCTTTTACTATTTCTGTACCTTCAATGGGTTTTTCAAGCACACCATTGAACCCTTTGTTCATTGCATCAATAACCATATCCATATTGGCATGTCCGGTAACAAGAATACCAACAATACCGGGATTTGATTGCCTTATATTTTCAAAGGTCTCAATGCCCGACATGCCGGGTAGCATTGCATCCACAATTGCCAGGTCAAATTGTGTGGACATAGCCATTTCTATGGCTTGTTCACCGGAGTAGGCGCACGACACATCGTGCCCGATATCTCCAAGAGCCATTCGACTCATATCAGCAATAAATGCTTCATCGTCAACAATCAGGATTTTCTGAGAGGCCATGTAGGTAAATGCTCAAATGGTTAAAGAAAAAGTAGCGTTTAATAAAGTGAATCAGAAACAAAAGTATATCTAAATGATATCATCAACAATAATTCCCTGCAAGGGATTAGGAGACTATTTCACATTACTGTTTGCCTAAGAGAAAAAAAGCAGGTAAATTCCGGCATCGATTGTAAGGTATTTCACTTGCAGAATAAAAAGGATACATTCGATTCCACGTCAGCGACCAGCACATGAGCAACAACTCTCACTCACAGGCACCACTTGCAGAACGTATGCGCCCACAAACTCTTGACGATTTTGTAGGGCAGGAGACGCTCGTTGGCGAAGGAAAACTTTTACACGGTGTACTTGCAGCCGATGCACTGCCATCCCTTATTCTCTGGGGGCCTCCGGGTACTGGAAAAACGACCCTTGCTAAAATCCTTGCACGGTCAACATCTGCAGATTTTGTCTATTTTTCTGCAGTTCTTTCAGGTGTGAAGGAAGTCAGAAAGATTGTTGAGCAGGCAACAATACTAAAAGAAAAGGAAAACCGTGGTACCATTTTCTTTATTGATGAGATCCACCGATTTAATAAAAGCCAGCAGGATGCTTTTCTTCCCCACGTGGAAAACGGCCTCTTCACTTTAATTGGTGCAACCACGGAAAACCCGTCATTTATGGTTATTGCACCACTGCTTTCCAGGTGCAAAGTACTCGTACTGCAACCATTAAACGATGATAATCTGGAGTTGATCTTCACCAGAGCTCTGAAGGATTCAGCAAATGGTCTTGGAGCAGATAAACTAAACTTTGGAAAAGACAGTCTCAAAGTATTAACAACACTTGCTGATGGAGACGCCCGCAAAGGACTGAACAATCTCGACATTGCTGCAACGCTTGCTTTACATCGGCTAAATAACGATACAAAGCAAACAAAACGCGAAATAATCCTTGTTGACGTACAGGAAGCAGCACAACAATTCTCTCTGCGCTACGATAAGGATGGAGAAGAGCATTACAATCTTATTTCAGCCTTACACAAAAGTCTTCGCGATTCAGATCCTGACGGCAGCCTCTACTGGTTGTACAGAATGCTGGAATCAGGTGAAGATCCGTTATATATTTGCAGAAGGCTAATCCGGTTTGCCTCGGAAGATGTAGGGTTGTCCGACCCACAGGCTTTAACACATACCATCTCCTGTCGAGATGCGTACCACACCCTCGGCTTACCTGAAGGAAAACTGGCTATTGCACAGGCGGTGGTGTATCTGGCAACAACATCTAAGAGTAATGCATTATACAGCGCTGAAACAGCTGTACGAAAATGCATCCGAAAATCAGGCACCCTGCCGGTTCCCTTGCATCTTCGGAATGCACCAACTAAACTGATGAAAGATCTTGATTATGGCAAAGGGTACCAATATGCACACAGTGTTGATGAGGCACTTGTTGCCCAGGAACATTTACCGGAACAGATTTCAGGATCACATTTTTATTCGCCAACCAATCGGGGTTATGAAGCTCTGGTAAAAGACCGCCTGCAAAAATGGCGGGTAATTCTTCAAAAACGACAAAATGATATTAAAAAATAAATATTCTGCTTTCTCTTTGGCTCTCCTGTTGCT
This sequence comes from Desulfocapsa sp., assembly GCA_029934815.1. Lineage (GTDB taxonomy): Bacteria > Desulfobacterota > Desulfobulbia > Desulfobulbales > Desulfocapsaceae > Desulfocapsa. The sequence goes on from JAOZLM010000125.1 coordinate 5,161, forward strand.
CACCTTTTTCACTGTTTCTCTTCCTGTCACTACATCTGCAACGACTGGCCCGCTTAAGCTCTTTTTTTCCGGTAATGTTCAGGGTGAAACTGAACCCTGTGGCTGAAAATCTAATCAATTGGGCGGTCTGTCCAAGAAATTATTTCATATAAAAGATCGTACTGAAGGGCAAACTGACAACAGATTACTGGTCGACAGCGGCAACCTGTTGTTCAAACGAAAAACTGTGGCCAAAGGGATCAATCAGGCAAGACTTACTGCCGATACTATTCTTACCGTCTACACTGATATAGGCTTTGACGCCGTGGCCGTTGGCCCTCGAGATCTTGCCGGAGGATTGACACTGCTCCAGGAATCGAAAAAGAACGGGTTTCCGTGGGTTTCTGCAAATATAGTGGACGATAAAGGGCAACTCCTCTTTAACAATCTTATCAAAAAAGAGATCCAGGGACAAAATATTATCATAACCGCTGTTAGCAGTGTGCCTGAACGGACAATACCGGGTGTACAGATGCGACCATGGAAAGAAGTCCTGCCCACTCTTCTCAAACAAATTAAAGCTGATGACCCTGCCAGTTTTGTAATAGTACTCTCTTCATTGAACACTGGCGTAAACAAACAAATTACAGCAGAGTTTCCAGAAATTTCACTTCTCATCGGGGCCGATCCCCGCAAGGGAAATATATCACCGGCACTTACTAATAAGAGCATCCTCACCCAGACCGCAAAACAGGGAAAATACCAGGGGCTTCTTGAAATATCTTTTGGTAATAGTCGTGTGTGGGGAAAAGATAGCCAAAAAAAGCTGGCCGACCTGCAAAACAAACTCGGCTCGCTGAACTGGCAATTGCGACGGCTCGTGAAAAAATCACAAAAAGCTGATGTACCGCAAAAATATACGGCAACAATCACCAGACTGGAAAAAGAAAAAGAAGAACTGACCACAGCAATTACCGCAATGGAACAGCAAGTAGCAGAAGAACAGACAGCAGGAGCTGTCACTGATCAGTTCACATATAGTTTTCTGGCACTGAAAAAAAACATACCAAATGATCAGCCCACTGAAGAGCGAATCAAAAAACTAAACAGCGAAATACGATCACTGAACAAAAAGAAGAAAGAAACAAGAAAGGCAGCCACCAGGGAAGAAGATATTATTCGTATTCCCACTGAGCTTATTGGATCAGACACATGCTATGCATGTCATGAATTACAGGGTGATTTCTGGAAAACTACACAACATGCAACGGCCTACGACACCTTGGTAAAGAAGAAAAAGAATCTCGACCTTGAATGTCTACCCTGTCATATGACCATTGATATTCCGGGAGGAAAATTTGAGTCCTTAGTTATTGACTCACTTCTCTCCTACCCCGAAGAGTTACAATCCGTCGGCTGCGAAACCTGCCATGGAAACGGACAGAAACATCTGGAAGACCCGGAACGTTTCAAACTGGTTAGAACTCCAGGGATTAATATTTGCCTTACCTGCCATACCGATGAGCATGATGACAATTTTCAGTATCAGCCTAAA
>JAOZLM010000126.1 GCA_029934815.1 Desulfocapsa sp.
TTTCCGTGCCTCGAATATGAAGTTTTTTACAAATCCATCTTGGTTTTGGACTTTTTACGAGTCCATCACGTTTGGTTAAATATGACAAGCTAGTAAAAACCTAAACTTTAGATGGCTAAGTAAAAAACTTCATATTCGAGGAACGCAAATTTGATGGAATGAGGCGTACTTAAGTACGTCGTAATGACAGCAAATTTGCAGTGACGAAGAAGATGAAGAGTTTTTACGACGCCATCAAATATCCAAAATTTATAGGAATAGCATGGATGAAATAGAAGTTAATCCAGAAGGAATGGAAGCACAGGAAGATATGCGTGAGCCGGGTGATCTTGTTGTCGGGCTTGATATTGGAACAACAAAGATCTGCTGTGTGGTGGGTGAAGTCTTTGAGGATGCCGTAGATATTATTGGCGTTGGCACGGCTCCTTCTGTCGGGTTAAAAAAAGGTGTGGTTGTAAATATTGAATCCACCGTAAAATCAATCCGTCAGGCAGTGGCTCAGGCAGAAGAATCAGCTGGTTGCGAACTGCATGATGTGTATGTGGGGATTGCCGGAAATCATATTAAAGGATTTAACAGCCCAGGTATCATCGCCATTAATGGTCGTGAAATCAGAGAATCGGATGTTGAAGATGTAATTGTTGCTGCGCGCACCGTAAAAATTTCAGAAAATCAGCAAATTATCCATGTACTCCCTCAGGAATATATGGTTGATGATCATACCGAAATCCAGAATCCACTGGGAATGACTGGTGTGAGACTGGTTACAAACGTACATATTGTTACAGCGGATATGGCAGCAGTACACAACCTGTATACCTGTTGCCAGAAAGCAGGGCTTGAAGTTTCTGATATGGTGCTTGAATCCATAGCATCAGCCCATGCAACCTTACGACCTGATGAAATGGAACTGGGAGTGGCGCTTATCGATATTGGCGGCGGTACAACCGATCTCGCTGTTTTTTGTGATGGAACCATACGCCACACAACCGAAATTGGGCTGGGGGGGCACAATTTGACCAATGATTTGTCTGTTGGCTTGCGCACACCTCTGCAGGATGCTGAACGATTAAAAGAAGATTTCGGCTGTGCAATATCATCACTTATTAAACCAAATCATGTTGTGGATGTGCCAACTGTAGGAAACCGTGAACCTCGAAAAGTAACCCAGAAGGTGCTGGTTGATATTCTACAGGCACGAATGGTGGAGATTCTCGAAATGGTGAATCAGGATCTTATAAATTCAGGATTGAAAAATAAGATAAATGGCGGAATCGTGATAACAGGCGGCACGGCGTTGCTTGCAAATCTTGCTGATCTTGCTGAACAGATCTTTGATTTACCTGTTCGTTTAGGCTATCCGGCACAGATTGGCGGTAAGGTAGAAGAGGTTAATACGCCTCGTTGCACAACAGGTGTTGGTCTTGTGATTTATGGCCGTCAGCATCAGGCCGATCATCGCTATAGTGACAGCACTATGGTTGGTCGAATGAAAGACTGGATTCGGAAAATAATGTGATCTGAAAAAATTAGATTATTTGTAAAAAAATAGTTTCGTTGGCAGGCGGTAAGTGCTATGATTTGTAATCCAAATTTTGCAATCAGAAGAACAGCGAGGTTGTTGTTATGAACGATGCAGATTTCGTGAATATGGGAGAGAATATGCCGTTTAGAATGGCTGAAACAGATGGTGTTGCGGTAGTAAAAGTGATTGGTGTCGGTGGCGGTGGTGGAAATGCTATTAACACCATGGTTGAAGATCGTTTACAGGGCGTTGAATTTATAACTGCCAACACTGATAAACAAGCTTTGAATATATCTCGTGCGGACGTCTGTTTACAGATTGGGCCGGGTATAACCAAAGGTCTTGGCGCAGGTGCAGACCCTGAAACCGGCGAACAGGCAGCAATCGAATCAATAGATGAAATCACAGACAGCATAAAAGGTGCTGATATGGTTTTTGTAGCTGCTGGTCTTGGCGGCGGAACAGGAACCGGAGCTGCACCAGTTGTCGCCAAAGCGGCTAAAGAAATGGGCGCGCTCACCGTTGCTGTTGTCACCAAACCCTTCCATTTTGAAGGGAAATTCAGAATGCGTAATGCGGAAGGTGGCTGGAATGAATTACGCAAATACGCTGATACCATAATTACCGTACCAAATGATCGTCTGCTTTCGCTCATGCAAAAAAATTCCAAGCTCTCTGATATGCTGACCATGGCAGATCAGGTACTATTGCAGGCTGTAAAAGGAATCACCGATCTTATTAATGTGCCAGGTCTTATGAATGCAGATTTTGCTGATTTGCGTACCGTAATGCGTGAAGTAGGTCCTGCCATTATGGGTGCTGGTTCTGCGGTTGGTGAAAATCGTGCAACTGAGGCTGCTAATCGTGCAATCGATAATCAACTGCTGGAAGATGTCGGGATTGATGGCGCACGGGGATTGTTAATTAATATATCCGCCTCCGAAGAAACGTTTACCATGGCAGAATTTATGGAAGCATCTGCCCTTATTCAGGATAAGGTCGATGAGGAAGCAAAAGTTGTTATTGGTGCCCTGTACGATGACGCCCTCGGCGATGAACTGCATGTTACTGTGATAGCCACAGGGGTGGGTGAGTCAGTTCCCGACAAGACAACAATTATGCAGGTAAGTGTTCCTCCGCAGGCACAACCCGTTGAACCTAAAGAAGTTGCACCAGAACGTCAACCAGGCAATGCGCAACCGGCAGATCCAAATCCGAATATGACGTCGTCCATTTTTCCTTCCTCTAATTTCAATAGTTTTGAAAACCGTGGAATTACATCCGGTGAAGGAAATCCTAATAAAGGTGACAAGCCATGGGATGAAGAGTACATGGAGACTCCTACCTATCTGAGGAAGAAGGCAAACTAATTCTTTGGCTCGAAGAAGACAGAAAAAAAAAGCCAGTATAGAAAAAAGTCTGCTTGAACAGGAAAGCGGTACCTGGCTGAAAAAATGGAAAGGGCGACTCCCTGTTGCCCTGATTTATCCAAATAATTATTCAATAGGCGTTTCAAGTCTCGGGTTTCAACTCGTTTATTCCCTGCTGAATTCTATTGATGGCGTAGTCTGTGAGCGTTTTTTTCTACCGGAATCCGGCGACTCCTTACGCTCATTTGAGTCACAGCGTCCCCTGAATGATTTTCCTCTTCTCTTTTATTCCATCAGTTTTGAACACGATTATCTCAATCTCGCAAGGTTACTGCTTGCAGCTGACATTCCCCTTTTTGCATCAGAGCGTCCAGGCGAATTAATCAGTGCTGATAACCCTCTGGTGATTGGTGGCGGAGTTGCCACCTTTATGAATCCTGAACCACTGGCTCCTTTTACAGATCTGTTTTTGCTGGGTGAGGCGGAAGGAATGCTGCCAGCACTTTTTACTGTTTTTGACGATCTTCTTGGCGAAAAGCACCGTGCCGACCTGCTGTTACATATACAGAAAACAGTAGGTGGCGCTTACGTACCCGGTTTGTATGAACCAGTCTATGATAAAACATCCGATCGGCAAAGTGGTGTGCAAAGAATTGCTCCCAGCATTCCCAATCGAATAGCAAAGGTTATTGTTTCTGAAACTGAAAAAGCAGCACATTCACAGTTACTCAGCCCAAAAGCAGAGTTCGCCAATCTTTTTGTCACGGAACTTGGCCGGGGATGTTCCCGTGGCTGCAGATTTTGCGCAGCTGGCTTTATTTACAGGCCACCAAGATTGTGGGACGCAGACGCCGTAATTAAAGGCCTTGAAGAACGCGGCGAATCGGTGAAACGAATTGGGCTTCTTGGTATGGAGATGGCTGACGAAGAGGAACTTGACAGCCTGTCTTCCTATTTGCTGGATAGTGGCTGTTCCCTCTCTTTTTCATCACTTCGGGCCGACAGAATTTCCGGTTCCCTGCTTGATCTCCTCAGTAACAGTAATTTGAAAAGTGTGGCCATCGCTCCTGATGGCGCTTCTGAGAAACTGCGCCGAATTATTAATAAAAATCTTACCGAAGAAGACATCCTCCTTGCTGCTGAACGGCTTGTGGCTGCAGGCTTGTATAAATTGAAGCTCTACCTTATGATAGGGCTTCCCGGAGAAACGTATGATGATTTACAAGAGATGGTTGACCTTATTAAAAAAGTGAAAGCGCGTATGTTTCCTGTTGGACGCGAAAGAGGCCGTCTCTGCGAGATTACTCTTTCCGTCAACAGTTTTGCACCAAAACCGTGGACACCTTTCCAGTTTCATCCTTTTGGTGGACTGGAACAGGAAAATGGCGAAGTTGGAAGTGCAAAGCTTGCAATAGCATCCTTAAAAGAAAAGATTAGTTTTCTCAAGAAAGGATTGCGAAAAGAAGCAAATGTGCGAATGAACCATGATAAACCTGAGAACGTTCTTTTCCAGGCAGTACTGTCTCGTGGAGACAGACGATTAGCTGCTGTTCTTGCCACCATGGCCAAACAGCAGATACCATGGAAACAGGCAATGCGAAAACATGATTTAACTCCGGAACAGTATGCTCTGGTTCAACATGGTGCAGAAGAATATTTCCCCTGGAACATAGTGGATCATAAAATCGAACAGAAATATCTGTGGCAGGAATATCAGAAGAGTTTTCTCGCTAAAACAACAGTAGCCTGTGACACAGCAGTCTGTAAACGTTGCGGAGTATGTGGTGACTGAGGAAGATGTAAAATATTACACAGCTGCTGATGATTCTGAACAGCTGGAACAGCTACGTGCAGGGCTTATGCCCTTCCAGCTGGTAAAGTATTTTTCATTCTCCAGCCTTGGTGTGATTCTCCTGTTTACCCTGTTTCTTTCCTGGGCTATTTCCAACAATGCAAAAAATGTAATGCTTGACCAGAGTGAAGCCTACTCGTTACTCCTTGCAGAAAATCTGAATCAGCGAATAATCCGTGATTTTGTTTTGCCAACAGTCGTTAATTATGGAAATATTGCTCTTTCCAACCCCGATCAGTTTCAGCGTCTTGATAAGATAGTTCGTAATGCTACCCGCAGCATGAAGATGGAAGACGTAACTATCTATGACTCTACAATAAACATAATATCCTACTCAACAGTTGAGGAGAAGGTTGGAAAGAAAAATCTTGGCGGGTTGGAATACGAAAAGGCATTGCAGGGAGAAGCAAATTCACAGATTCATTCCAGGGGAACAGTGTTGAACCTGCTACCTGGAACGTTAGATGTGCGATATGATCTTAAAACATTTATTCCTTTTCGATTGTTCCAGGAAGGCAGTGACAGTAATGGGCAGATTATGGGTGTGATTGAAATCACACAAAATCTTTCCCATGAGTACAAAGCAATTTTACGTTTGCAACGGAAAATAATACTGGTTTCCTCACTGGTTATGGGGATTCTTTTCCTCGTTTTGCTTGTTATTGTCAGTCGTGCCAATAAAATCATGGGAAAACGGGTTCGTGAACGACTTGCTCTCGAACAGAAATTGTATGATGTCGAAAAGCTGGCTCACCTTGGAACCATGGTAGCTACTGTCTCCCATGAAATCAAAAGTCCACTTGGCATTATACGATCTACTGCTGAAATTCTGGTAAAACGAGTCAAAAAACTTGCGCCCGGAAATGAAAATCTTGCTGAGATTATTGTCGCTGAAACCACACGCTTAAATAATATTGTCGTTGAATTTCTTGATTTTGCAAGACCCCAGAAAGTAAATCTGCAAGCAGTTGATATTAATCAGTCTGTTAAACAGGTTTTACAGTTTGTTAAAACAGACCTTGCGACAAAAGGGATTGAACTAATAAGTGAACTGCATCCCGGAATTGGTAAAATTACCATTGATCCTGAGCAGGTTTACAGGGCATTGTTGAATATTATTGTTAATGGAATACAAGCCATGCCTGATGGCGGCAGGCTTATTGTACAAACATCCATTGTCCGAAAGGATGGTTCCATTGTTATCAGTATTACGGATACTGGCGTGGGAATGAGTGAAGAAACAGCCGCTAAAGTGTTTAAGCCATTTTTTACTGATAAACATAAAGGAACCGGGCTGGGACTTGCGATCACTAAAAATATCATTGATCAGCATCATGGTTCTATTGCTGTTGTTTCCAGAGAAGGAAAAGGAACTACTTTTACTATCACCTTGCCGTAGTTGAGGCTATAGTAATTTGTCTGAAGAAGTTATTATGCCAACGATTCAATCATTATTTACCCTATCCAAATGGCTGCATAAATATACAGGGCTTGGTATTCTGCTAATTTGTATCTTTATGGCAGGAACAGGAATATTAATTAACCATCCGTCATTGCTTAACTCCTGGTCTGTCCCTGCAAGCTGGCTTGGCGAAAGCTATCAGTATGCCAACTGGAATCGGTTTTCTTTTCGTGACAGCATATTAACCAGTGACGGCGGTATGTTTATAGGCGGCAAGATGGGTGTCTGGTATTCACCCGGTCCGGGTATTGCCTTTGAAGAAATGAATGCAGGGCTTCCTGATTCGTTTTATTTGCGGGATATCAATACCCTTCTCGCAGTGGAATATAAAGGAGACAGGCGTCTCTACGCCGGAGGGCGCAGCGGACTGTTTTACCGCAACCGGGATGCTGATTCATGGTTGCCTGTCAGTGGTGTGGCAGATGTGGAAATAGTAGAT
>JAOZLM010000127.1 GCA_029934815.1 Desulfocapsa sp.
GTCACAAACTTCATCCCGTTATAATCAGCAGGATTATGACTGGCGGTGACTATTATTCCACCATCTATGCCCTGATCTTCAAGACTGAATGCTGCATGATAAATTTCTTCGGTACCACACAAGCCTAAGCGTAACACATCCACTCCGGATTCGAGTAAGCCCTCAATTAGAGAATCGGTTAGTTCAGGGCTTGAAAGTCGAATATCGTGGCCAACCGCAATCTTCCGGGGCTTGAAAACGTGGGCAAATGCTCGCCCAATATTTCTGGCAAGTTCCGGATTCAATTCATCCGGCACTCTGCCGCGAATATCATAAGCTTTGAAGCAGGCTGGAATTTCGATACTCATTTTTTATCCTTTAAAAAGTGTCATTATTCGGGTAGAAACGGGGAATACAAACAAATACAGCATATCAAAAACACTTCATAAATTCAACAAACGACTCCTATGAAAGGTATTATTCTGGCCGGAGGTTCCGGCACACGACTCTACCCCTTAACACGGGTACTCTCCAAACAACTGATTCCGGTTTACGACAAACCTATGATTTACTACCCTCTGTCGGTTTTGATGCTGGCTGGGATCAAAGATATTTTGATTATTTCAACGCCCAGAGACTTACCACAATTTGAAGAACTTTTTGGGGATGGTGACTGGCTCGGAATATCTATCAGCTATGCCGAACAGCCAAAACCTGAAGGACTGGCGCAGGCTTTTATCATCGGCAAAGATTTTATTGGGGATGATAATGTTGCGCTGATCCTTGGAGACAATATCTTTTTTGGTTCCGGATTTTCTCACATCTTGTCAAATGCCTCTGCACTGAGCGAAGGCGGGCTGATTTTTGGGTATCCCGTTAAAGACCCTGAACGTTATGGAGTGGTTGAATTCGACGAGAACAATAAGGTCGTAGGGATTGACGAAAAACCGGAGCACCCTAAATCAAAGTTTGCCGTTCCCGGGCTCTATTTTTACGATAATGATGTGATTGAAATTGCAGAAAATATCAAACCATCCCCAAGGGGTGAGCTTGAGATCACTGATATCAACATGGAATATTTAAAGCGTGGAAAACTGCTGGTACAACCTCTCAGCCGTGGCTTTTGCTGGCTGGACACCGGAACCCACGAATCCTTGCAACAGGCCTCCAGTTACGTAGAGGCAGTTCAGGATAGACAGGGCCTAAAAGTTGCCTGCATTGAAGAAATTGCCTTTAGTCTCGGATATATTGATATCGATCAAATGAAAGCGCTGGCCAAAGATATGCTCAAAAACCAGTACGGTCAGTATCTTATGGAGATTGCCGAAGAAAAAGAAACAGGAAGTGCCTTTTCATGAAAATCCTGATTAGTGGCGGCCACGGCCAGCTTGGCCATGACGTGACTACACTTCTTTCAAAGAGTCACGATGTCGTTTCCTGCAACTCAAAAGAGCTTGATATCAGTAACCGGCAAATGGTTGAGCAGGTGGTGGCTCAGCACCAGCCTGAAGTTATCATCAACTGTGCTGCTTATACGGCAGTGGATAATTGCGAAACAGAAAAAGAACTTGCCTGGCGTGTTAATGCGCTGGGACCTGAAAACCTTGCGGTAAGTGGTGAAACTGTGGGCAGCAGATTTATTCATATCTCCACCGACTATGTTTTTGATGGAAACAAGCAGACGGACACAAGCTACCTGGAAGACGACCAGGTTCAACCGCTCTCTGAATATGGAAAGAGTAAACTGGCCGGTGAAGATGCGATTATGCAATTTGCTTCTAATCCGTTAATCATGCGGACGGCATGGCTCTATGGACATAGCGGAAACAATTTCCTAAAAACTATGCTGCGACTGGCACTTGCTGATCCGTCACGTGAGTTGAAAATTGTGAATGACCAATACGGCTCCCTTACCTGGACAAACAGCCTGGCCAGACAGATCGAAAATATTCTGGATGCTGACATTAAAGGTATTGTCCATGCCACAGCAACAGGTTCATCAACCTGGTACGAAGGTGCTTGTTATTTTCTTGATGCAATGAACGTTCCCTACACATTTACGCCCTGCACCACAGCAGAGTATCCGACCCCTGCCCACAGACCGGCAAACTCCATTCTTGAAAACAAAAGACTGGAAGAAGCTGGCTTATCTGTTTTTCAATCCTGGCAGGACGATATCGATTGTTTTGTAAAAGCACACGGAGAAGCACTGATAAAGGAATTATCCCCGTAAATCAACCTTCACAAGTTCCACCTCACCATACGCACCCATCAATTCACCGCAAATAACCACCACTCCGCGAATCCCTTCAATTGCAGAAGCTTTATCAAGGGCATTCTGCATACCGGTTTTTCCTCCGCCACCATGACCGACTTCATTGCCAAGTCTTGTGGCCGCTGCATCTGCGACAAGCGTTGAAGTTGCAATAACCGTCACTGAATCAGCATCACCAAAACTTAGAGAATGTCCAATTGTGCCGGAAGAGGTGCAGATACCAACGGGCATATCCTTTGCCGGCAGACGCACACCCACTTTATAACTTAAAGGAGATTCGCCTGCAAAAATAGCCACGGAACAATCTTTTGTTCGGCTGAGAAAAACATCTCCCCCATTTTCCACTACCACTTCCCTGCATCCATCCATCAACAACCCAAGACCTACATTTTCAGCAACTGCTCCAGCCACTGCAGCCATAGGCCCGACACTCGCCGCAACACCTGCCTGCATCATGCTGCGCACCATTGGAGGTGCCAGCTTATCCACTTCCAGCGGAACAAGGCTTGCAGAAAAAGCGGGATTCTTCAAAATGTAATTCTCAAGCTGCGACCGGTATTGTAAGATAAGATCCGTGGCTGAAGCGGTCACATCACGATCAGCCAGAATATGTAAATCTGTTTCTTCAATCCTCACTGTCGTCGAAATAAGCTCCGACATATTTGCCAGCTTACGATAGGAACGATCGGTATAGGACTCCGGTTTTTTCTTCTTATTATGCGATTTCTTCATGGTACTTTTTTGTAACAACTCTATGGTAACTTTTACACATACGATTCTTCTTTTTACCCGCTATCCGCAGCCTGGCAGATGCAAAACACGGCTCCTCCCGAAATTGAGCGCAGAAGAAGCGGCCGAAATCCACCGGCGCCTGGTATCTCATAGCGATACAACAATTAGCAACTATCTTACACAACACAACGACACAACATATCATATCTGCTACACTGGTGCTTCTGATAAGCAAATGAAACATTGGCTCGGCCAGCGAAAATTCGTTAAACAGCAGGGAAAAAACCTTGGTGAACGTATGGCTAATGCCTTAAAAACAGCAAGATTAAGCTGCGACAAATGTTTACTTATGGGGTCAGACTGTCCGGATATTTCCGGAGAACTCTTACAGGATGCATTTCTGGCACTGCAGACTAACGATATAGTCTTAGGCCCTGCCCATGATGGTGGTTATTATCTTATAGGAATTAACAAAACACTCCTGCCGAAACAAATAGAACAGCTTTTTAGCGATATCCTCTGGGGCAAAAGTAACGTTTTAGCAAAAACGCTTGAACGTATAAAAAAGCTTCAGCTATCGTTTCAGCTATTACAAAAACTCCACGATATTGATACACCCGATGACCTCCAGTATTTCAATCATCATTCCCACTCTGAATGAAGCAGGGAATATCCCTGCTCTTAAAATGCTTATTCCACAGGTGGCCGAGGTCATTGTGGTTGATGGTGGCAGCAGTGATACGACTGTGCAGATTGCAACAGATCTTGGAATATCCGTGCTGCACACGGACAAGGGGCGAGGAGCACAACTGAACCTTGGCGCCGGCATGGCGACTTCCGAGATACTTCTGTTTCTCCATGCCGATACAGTATTGCCACCTGCATTTCCTGAGCTGGTCACCGACTGTCTGGAACAGAAAGAAACCATACTTGGCTCTTTTTCCCTCGAAATACAGCCTGCCTCTCTATTGCTGCGATTAATTTGTGCAGGTGCTAATCTGCGCTCCAGATTTCTTCAACTTCCCTATGGCGATCAATCACTCTTTATACGCAAGACAGATTTTGAAACAATTGGGGGATTTCCTGAAACTCCCATTATGGAAGATTACATCTTTGTAAAACTTGTAAAAAAATACGGAAAAGTAAAAACACTGCCGCAAACAGTTACCACATCAGCAAGGCGTTGGCAGACAATAGGCCCAATCCGTACGACATGTATTAATCAACTGATGATTCTGGGATACAAACTGGGAGTTACACCTGAAAAGCTGGCCTCAATCTACAGGAGCGGCAGTCTCTTCAGGAAATTTGGTAGGAACAAAAGGACGCACACCATCAACTGAACGTTCCACTTCTTTCTCTGTGATGGCAGGCATCTGCTGAACAAAGGCTTTGCGTATGGTGTCATCTTTTATCACAGAACGAAATATCTTCGTGCCCTGCTCGAGATAAGGTGCGAGGTAGCAGTCACGCAACATGGTATTTTCAGGAGCAAGAATCCCGGAAAGAACCATATTTAACAAAACAATGAGGACACCCGCTTTCACCACGCCAAGTGCGCCGCCAAGTAATTTATCAAACCAGCCTGCAATGGTTAGCTCCACAACTCTGGCCAGCCCTTTGCCAAGGAGCATTGTCACAACATACGTTAGGACAAACAGGATCACATAGGATGTCCAGAAAACCGCATGGGGATTATCGGTTACTTCTCGTAAAAAAGGAAAAAGTTTGTCATGATACTGACCGGCAATAAAATAACCAACCAGAAGCGCCACCAGGGTAGTAATCTGACGCAGGAAACCGACCCACAAACCACGAAATGTAAAGAGTACTACTATTCCGATAATGACAAAGTCAAAACCTGTCAGATTTAAAGAGCCGTTCATTGATCCCCTCCCAGAGAGTAAAAGAGCCTGTTATTGTCATAATGCTGACCTAATTAGTTAATAAAAATAGTTGAAAATGCAAGGATATAATTCATGCTGCCCACAACGTCACCTGACGAACTCACTTTTGAACCTGCCCCTTTAAGCTTTCTTGCACTTTGTGATGAAGTCTTTTCAGATTCAGCGATATCCATAGCCATCTTACCCCTGAACAACCTGAACCACCAGCAAACAGAAACACAGCACAGATGGCTGCACGATAAAGAGGTAACACAGTATGAAAAATTTAGTCTCGAAAAACGTTCCCGAGAATGGCTGGGCGGAAGAATCTGTGCCAAGCAAAGTGCAAACATATTCTTCCGTGGCATACAAAACCCGGCTTACATCCCAAAACATGTACAGTACCGGGTACAGTCCGAAGAGAGTGGCAGACCCTACTTTTCTGCAATAAAAGATCTTTCTCTGGATTCCCCCGAACTTTCCATAAGCCATTCCAAAGCTTATGCTGCTGCTGTAACCAGCCTGAAATACTGTGGAATCGACATCCAGTACTCCGCAAAAACCCTTAGTCGCGTGCAGGAGAAATTTTGTACTTCCAGCGAAGAGCATATTTTGCAAGAAATGCTTCCCGAGCTCTCTCCAATTGCAAGACTGACCCAGCTCTGGAGTGCCAAAGAAGCCGCCAAGAAAATGCTCAGCCCCGGCGGAATCCCCGGCTTCCATGAGCTTGAGCTTTTCAAGATTAGCAAACCTGCCGCTGATACCGGTATACTGTTCTTTTCCAGACCAGAGAGCTCATCTTCCATCCAGGTGATTGCCAGCATGTTTAACGATGACTACGCCCTGGCCATCTGCTGCGCCAGATCAGACAAAGAGGTTCACTGATGCCTGAGCTGCCGGAGGTTGAAGTCATCTGTCAGGGCTTACAAAAGCATATCCTTGGTAAAACCATTGAAGATATTTACTGTTCGGGGAAACAGTTACGTGTTCCTGTCGATTGCCAAGGGATGCAGCGTGAACTCTGTGGACAGCAAATCAGCAGCCTGACCCGACGCGCCAAATATTTACTTCTTAGCATGAAGAATGGCGCCTGTCTTATCATACATCTTGGAATGACAGGTAATGTCGGGATTTTTAAGCAGGGGACAGCCCGAAAAAAACACGACCATATTTGCTGGCAGTTTGATGACAATCAGGAGATGCGGCTTAACGATACCAGACGTTTTGGTGCAGTTCATTTGCTACCTGCAAAAGAAGCAAAAAGGCTTAAAAAAGATTTCTTTGCAGCCACAGGCCCCGAGCCCTTTGCTCGTAACTGTACGGCAAGCTACCTCCACAAACGTGCAGCGAATCGAAGTCAGGCTGTGAAAAGTTTTATCATGGACAGCAGGACAATTGCCGGAATAGGAAATATTTACGCGAATGAATCACTTTTTCGGGCAGCTATTCATCCCGCAAAACCGGTATCCTCACTTACTGAATCAGAGTGGCGACGATTGCTTACAATTATTCGTAAAACACTTAGACATGCCATTCAATGTGGTGGTTCTACGATCAGTGATTTTGTGAATGCTTCAGGAGATGGCGGATATTTTCAGATGAATTTTCAGATTTACGGGAAGAATGGGGAGAATTGTGTTGCGTGTAAGGAAACCATACAGAAAACCGTTATTGGTGGCCGTGCCAGCTTTTTTTGCCCTGCTTGCCAAAGGGAGAAGGATTAGC
>JAOZLM010000128.1 GCA_029934815.1 Desulfocapsa sp.
ATTGATACCACCGAAGCCCTTATTGTTGCCAACCAGCGTAAGAAAGAAGGTGCAGATGTAGCTGCCATCCCTTACGATTATCTTGGCGCTTGCGAAACAGCTCCTGACGCATGTCTTGGTGTTCCATACTTTAACTGGGTTCCCGGTTACACCCATTATATTTCAGCTGCCAAAGCAGGAAAATGGAATAAAGAATGGCTGTGGATGGGACCTGAGTGGACAGACATGAACAACATGATGACATCTGCCATCGGGTTCTTAAATGGCAAAGCACTCTCTGCTGATAGTGCCACCGCTCTTGCTGCTTTTGTAAAAGGCCTTGGTGATGGTTCTGTGAATCTCTTTTCCGGCCCTCTCAACTTCCAGGATAAAACAGTTTTCCTGAAAGCTGGCGAAAAAGCCACTGACGAACAAATCTGGAATCTCCCACAACTCCTTGAGGGTATGCAGGGCGCATCTAAATAAGTTATAAATGGATGTAGAATTTCAACATATATCCAAGCGTTTTGGTTCTGTCAAAGCGCTTACCGATGTGAGTCTTACCGCAAAGCAAGGTACCATTCACGGCCTCATTGGCGAGAATGGTGCTGGTAAGTCTACGTTAATGAAAATCCTCACCGGCTATCAGGCAAAATCCGGTGGGGATATTTTAATTAACGGGGAAAAAATTGCGCTTAAAACACCGGACGATGCGGCACAAATAGGCATCGGCATGCTCTATCAGGAACCCATGGATTTTCCTCACTTAACGGTTCTTGAAAACTTTTCCCTTGGCTGTCCGGCCATTTCAAGGGAGAGATTTACAGCTTCTTTAAAACATCTTGCCTACGCTTTTGGTTTTCAGCTTGCCCCTAAACGTCGGGTTGAGTTACTGACAGTGGGCGAAAGGCAACAAATTGAATTATTACGATTAATCCACTGCGAAACCAGTGTGTTGATTCTTGATGAACCCACCACCGGTATTTCTCCGGCTCAAAAAGCTCTCCTCTTTCCGGCTCTTAAAAAACTCGCACACGAAGGTATGACTATCCTTCTTGTGTCCCACAAACTTGATGAAGTGGCAAGTCTTTGTGATGAAGTAACTGTTTTACGACACGGAAATGTTACCCATCACACAAATGCCCCCTTCCATTTTCCGGAACTGCTCGAAGCAATGTTTGGCGCTGTTCCTGAACAGAAAGAAAAGCCAGTCGCAAGATCCACCGGCAACGCTGTTCTTTCCATGGACAAGATTCAGGCAGGTGGTGAACGCCAGGGACTGCAGTTGAATAGCTTCACGGCGAAAAGTGGCGAAATAATTGGTCTTGCAGGACTTGACGGTGCAGGCCAGTCAACATTTTTACGTTTGGCCGCTGGGCTGACGATACCGGCAAAGGGAGAGATACAACTTTTTTCAACACAACTTCCAAAATCGAAAAAGGCGAGTCGAATTGCCGGAAATTTACAAACTGTTTTTCTGCCTGCTGATCGTCTTGAAGAGGCACTTTTTACAGATATCAGCCTCAGCGATCATTTTAGTTTACGTGATAAAAAAAGTTCGTTCTGGCAGAAAAATCAGAAAAACAAACAGAGAGCAGACAAAGCGATCCAGACTTTTTCCATTAAAGGACGACCAGCAGACACTGCCGATGATCTTTCCGGCGGTAATCAGCAACGCCTGTTACTCGCTCTTCTTGATCCTAAATCGAGAATGATACTACTGGAAAACCCCACTCGTGGGCTTGATATCCGCTCAGGACAATGGGTTTGGGAATACTTAACCCAAACATTATCGTCTGAGGCCTGTATCGTATTTTCTTCTCCAGAGCTTGATGAAATCCTCCACTACAGTGATCGAATTCTCGTTTTTTATGACGGTAAAATTGTATTGGACAGCCTGACAGCTGAAACAGATCATGGCAGTGTTGCTGCTGCAATGACCGGGATGACAGGGAAAGAGAAAATATCGAATATCGAACAAGGAATATCGAATGTCGAGTAACAAAAACAAATTTGACCTGGAAGATCGATTGATTGATTTTGCTGTTCGTATTATTCGAATTACAGAATCGATGCCGAAAACCAAAACGGGTACACACATTTCCAATCAGCTATTACGTAGTGGAACATCTCCTGCCCCAAATTATGGTGAAGCACAAAGTGCAGAATCACGCTCGGATTTTATCCACAAAATGAAGATCTCTTTGAAAGAGCTACGAGAAACAAAAGTTTGGCTACAAATTATTATAAAGGCAGAACTAATAACACCGGCAACAATACTAGCCCCACTGCTGGACGAAACAAATCAACTAATTTCAATATTTGTAAGCAGCATAGCAACTGCTCAAAAAAATAAAGCGCCGAAAGAATGATTCTACATTTTTTACTTCGAAATTCGAAATTACTTGTTCGATATTCGATATTCTCTTTAACACAGTATTCTCACTAATCAATGGTACAAATTGTAAAAGACATACTTGCTGCAGCCACCCTGGTATTCGGCTTCACTTCTCTGGTTCTTTTTATTGCGGATGCACCGGTACTTGACGCATTTAAGCATATCTGGCTCGGTTCTTTTGCCTCCACCATGAAATTCAGTCAGGTTCTTGCTGTCTGGGTGCCTCTAATTCTCTGTTCCTGCGGTCTGTTATTTGCCTTTCGAGCCAATTTATGGAATATCGGTATCGAAGGACAGGTAATTATGGGAGCAATTGGCGGTATGGCTGTGCTTCGTTTTCCAGGCCTTGAAAACCCGGTTCTAATCCTCACCCTCTCTTTCATCGCTGCCATGATTACAGGTGGTGCCTGGGGACTTCTTGCCGGCCTTTTAAAAACACGAGGCGGTGTGCATGAAATTTTTGGCGGGCTTGGTCTTAACTTCGTGGCACAGGGTTTTATCCTGTGGCTGATTTTTGGCCCCTGGAAACGCCCTGGTATCGCATCCATGAGCGGCACCGAACTGTTACCCCATAAACTCTGGCTCAGTTCACCTCCCGGATGGAGAATTGCTTACGCAGGACTGGTCGTTGCGATTTGCACCCTGATCCTTACCTGGCTATTTCTCTATAAAAGTAAACTGGGCTTAAAACTAAAAGCCATCGGCAAGAATCCACGAGCTGCACTTTTATATGACATATCTCCAGAAGGCTATTACCTGCTCTCTATCATCATCTGTGGAGCCTTTGCCGGCATGGCTGGCTTTATGCAGATAACAGCAGTTTATCATCGTTTGATCCCTGCTATTTCTAGTGGATACGGATATCTTGCACTCCTTCTGGTGATGCTTGCCGGATATCGGATTGTTCCCATACCTTTTCTGGCTCTCTTTTTTGCAGGGCTTAATGTGGGTGCCATTCAACTACCCATTGTTCTACAGGTGGATTCAACTCTATCAGGCGTTATTCAGGGTTGTTGCGTACTAAGCGCCCTGTTTGTTCTGGGTATGCGACAGAGGCGCAAACAGTTATGATTGGTGATATTCCTTCTTCTGTCCTTGTCGCATCTGTTCTTGCTGCCAGTGCGCCGTTAGTTATTATTGCACTTGGTGAGATGATCAGCGAAAAAAGCGGGGTAATTAACCTCTCACTGGATGGTGCCGTTTTATTTTCTGCCATGGTGGCATTTGTGGTGGCCAAAGAATCAAATTCTCTGGTCTTTGGTTTTCTGGCCGGTGGCTGTGCCGGAATGCTAACAGGCCTGGTTGTCGGATACCTCTCTATTTATCTGCATCTTTCGCAAGTGGCAGTTGGTTTTGCACTTTCTCTGCTCTGCCGGGATCTTGCCTATTTTTTAGGGAACCCATATAGCAGAATTCAAGGCCCCACACTTATTTCCTCAAAACTGCCATTCCATGACATGCTGCCGGAGTTCCTACAAAAAATTCTGACGCAACCCCTCACAGTCCCTTTTGCTCTCACACTGGTTGCTGTGTTAATCTGGTTTTTCAAATTTTCACGAACAGGCTTACAACTAAGATCCGTTGGTGAAAATCCGGCTGCTGCCTTTGCAAGAGGCTTAAACCCAAGTAAGATTCAACTTTTTTCCGTTCTTGCCGGATCATTTCTGGTTGGAATCGGGGGTGCTGCCTACTCGCTCTCCTTGAAGCCTGGCTGGGGAAGACCACAGGGAGCAGAGGGGATCGGCTGGATTGCATTAGCCCTTGTAATTTTCGGCAGCTGGCAGCCATGTCGTGTGGCAGCAGGTGCTATGTTGTTTGCATTCCTGCAGGTCTGCGGAATTGGGCTTCAAAATCTCTTTCCCACAATCCCTTCACAGGTTTTTCAAACTGCACCATTCCCACTGATGATTTTTACGCTTGTTTTGATGCACTACTCCACAAGAAAAACACGTAAACATGGGGAAACAGACAGTGGATTACAAAAATGGCTGGGAATCTTATTTATGGCTCGTGCACCTAAGTCCTTGGGGAAGAGTTACCGGCAAGAATAATGCTTTCTTATTTTCTTGTTACTTATTTATGATTTCCTAAGGTCACACCCCTTTAGCTGACGCCTTTGCCGGCACCTTAAAAGTATAGTGATGGATAGGAGTGATAAGGACGATAATATTACCCAGTAGAATTTCAGTTCAGTGGGAAACACCTTTCGTCGTAACATTCAGCAACGTTGATTGTCTTCATTTTGACAACGTTACGTTCAACGATAAGCCACTGACATTACAAAGCCTTTCCGAATGAAACGAACACCCCCCTTCTTGATAATTTCAGCCAGTTTTCTGACATATTATAGAAACCACTCATTTCGCATAAGTGTCCTTGCTTCTGCGGTTAATGGAATAATATCGGTCTTGTTAACAAGCTTCATATCGAATTTCCTATTCAGAGCTGCAAAGTGTTTCAATCCGAATCCAATTTTATTAAGATAAGAGAAAACACCGATTGCCCCAGTAGGAAAATCATTTGCCCTTGTCCCGTAGAGGGACCGGAGGTCCGGGAGGTCGCAGAAGAGTTCTTCAACGGTTGAGCCGTACGGCTGGAAAGCCGGAGGTACTTTTCCTTTCTTTACTTGTTCCCCTATTGTTTTCCCTGTCATGGCAGCAGCCATAGCTGCACGGCATAAGCCGATACCGAGCACATGCCCATCGCCATACGCCAACCCCTTGAAAACCTGATCCTCAGATGCGAAACCGCCCGTCATGACAATAGCCGGCAAAATTTCGCCCTCTTCTTTGAGCTGTGCACAGAGGCGGACAACGACATCCTCCAGGCACACGGTCGGAAGGGACCACTCGTTCATCATCTTAGATGGGCTGTATCCCGAGCCGCCCCCTGCACCATCGAAGGTTATCATGTCCACCTGCCCTTTACAGGCGATACGGAGTACTTGCTCTATATCGCTCCTGTCATACCCGGCCATTTTGAAATAAATATTTTTTGCCCCAAAATCCCTTAACTTTTTGATATGATCGAGCAATGACTCTTCGGTCCACAACGGTAACCTGGCGTAGGTGTGAAAATTAGAACAGACACCGTCTTCATACGCTTTCCGAACGGTCGGGTCTTCCGGATCGGGGAAAACAATATCTCCGAGTTCTTTCCGCTTCAAGGCGGATTCTATACCCTTTATCCGTTTTACCGGTTGGATACCCTTTGCAGCCTGACCGAACTTTATTTCAATTGCCTCGGCACCGTATTTTTGCAAGGCGATCTCGGGAACTCCTTTCAGGTTGTCATCCACATTGCACTGCAATACGATCTGGCCGAATCCACGGTCGTACCGGCGAAAGCAATCAAGCGCTTCTTCCAGCAGTGGGAACTTCGTAACTTTATCATTTTTTATCTGTAGATCAGGATCGTTATTTCTTGCATCTTCCCCAATTACACAAGTAACTCCGGCCATGGCAGCACCTGCGAAGTAATCTCTCCAGTTCAGTTTGATTAAGGCCGGTAAAATCACTGGCAAAGCCATTGTAACAGGATTTAGAATTCCGTAAGTTTGCTTAAGATTTACATTGAAAATAGTTGCATCTTCAGAATTGGCTTTTGCGCCGTTGGCTCCAAATACCCGACCATTGATATTAAAGTGGGAGAAATCAATGGGATAATCTTTTTCCGAGGCAATCTGATTGTTCCCGGTCGTCATCGGATAAACTGTTTGCGATCCAAGTACGGCTGCCTGGGCCAGCTCACAGGTTCCTCCACATTGTTCGGTACAAAATGAGCACATGCCCGATTGCGGTGATATAAATTCACTACGATTTTTCGCAAAAGTAAATCCGGAGCTCATGGTAGGTGAGTAAGTCATTATATTTCCCTTTTTACATTTATTCTTAACAAGGATTCATTGCAACAGAGACCTCCAACGACTACTTAAAAATTAAGCTCAAGGTGGTCCAATCATTTACGTTGACCCTAAAGACGGAATATTTAAATAGAACATGGGCATTTAGAATATTAAAAATGCTAACCGTGTGAACTCAGCTTTACTGCATTTTCATCAATATGTCGTTCGAGATAGTACTTTCGCATCAATTTTTTCCTCTGTTGGAATTGGCTGGTGACACCTCTCAACAAAAGTACTGCGCTCCAACTTGGGAGAGCTATTTTTAATCTGCAGGGAAACATCTCGTCGCAATAGTTGAGATTAATAGGAG
>JAOZLM010000129.1 GCA_029934815.1 Desulfocapsa sp.
GAAGTCTGTCCGGTAGGGGCCATCACCATGACAGAAGTTTTTGAATACGCAACTTATGAGCGTGAATCACTCCTGTTTGACAAAGAGGCATTACTGAATAACTGGGATCGTTTTCTTGATGAAAGTGGTCATGATGCCAAAACTTACGTAAACCCGTTCTGGAGACCACGTGGTCTTCCTGAATCTTCAATACCCGGTCCACAGCGAAGAGATGTTCCAGACGAC
The DNA here is from genome assembly GCA_029934815.1 of Desulfocapsa sp. Taxonomy (GTDB): domain Bacteria; phylum Desulfobacterota; class Desulfobulbia; order Desulfobulbales; family Desulfocapsaceae; genus Desulfocapsa. The sequence continues at coordinate 226 of JAOZLM010000129.1, forward strand.
TGGACCATAGCAGGACAATTTATCGGTACCAACTTCACAACAAACAGGGAGGCCGATAATGTTTAATCAACTTGCATTTTTGTACTGTGCATCAGTTATTACTGGTACCGGGCTATTGGCTGTTCGTTTTAAAAACCCTGTGTACAGCGTACTTGCAGTTCTTGTTCTATTCGTGCATATGGCAGGCCTGTACCTGTTGCTCAATGCGGAATTTATCGCAGCCATTCAGGTTATTGTCTACGCAGGCGCCATACTTGTTCTGTATCTCTTTGTCCTTTTTCTTGTCAATCTCAGGCAGGAAGTCCGCATGGAACGGTTTATCAGCAGCCATCGATATGGAATGGCAGCCAGCATTGCTTTGGGTCTCTGTTTACTTGCAATAATTCCCTCATTTACAATCGGAGCGAAGGGGACGTACACCATTGAACGGATTACGGAACTGACCCATACCAAGGCCATGGGGATGGAATTGTATACTACTTATCTCCTCCCCTTTGAGATTGCAGGTCTTATTCTCCTTATTGCCGTGATCGGCGGGCTGGTGCTTGCCAGAAGAGAAAACACGAATGAAGAGGTGGCAAAATGATCCCATTATCCTGGTATATGGGGCTTGCAGCCATCCTCTTTGCAATTGGCACATACGGATTTCTGGTACGGCGAAATATCATCATTATGATGCTCTCCATTGAGCTAATGCTTAACGCTGTAAATCTTAATCTTGTAGCCATGAGCCATTATATGGACAGTCTTCTTGGGAGCACGCTCACCCTCTTTATTATCACCGTGGCCGCTGCTGAAGCAGCCATTGGTCTTGGTCTGATTATTGTACTCTACCGAAACAAGAAAAGTGTCTATGTCGATCAAATTAACGAGCTAAAGGGATAGATTATGCCTACTTATTTACTTCTTATTCCCTTTCTGCCGCTTCTTTCTTTTGTCTTTACCTTTCTTTTTGGCAAACGCTTAGGTGTGCAGTCTCACTGGGTGCCCATTGTTTCCGTTCTTATCTCATTTTTCTGTGCTCTGTACGCCTTCTTTCAAGTGAAGAATGGGCATGGTGTGAATCAGGATCTCTATACCTGGATTTCATCAGGCACCATGACCATTGCCGTTGGATTTCTACTCGATGAACTCACTTCTGTTATGTTGATTGTTGTCACCTCGGTGAGTTCTCTGGTGCATATTTATTCTGTGGGATATATGAAAGGCGAGGCTGGATATTATCGTTTTTTCTCCTACCTCAGTCTTTTTACATTTTCTATGCTGATGCTGGTACTTGGCAACAACTTCCTGCAGCTCTTTTTCGGTTGGGAAGCGGTGGGACTCTCTTCTTACTTGTTGATTGGCTACTATTACGACAAAAAATCAGCGGCAGATGCTGGCAAGAAGGCCTTTATCGTTAATCGCTTTGGTGATTTTGGTTTTATTCTCGGTCTCTTTCTAATCTATTCCGCATTTGGCACGTTGCACTACGAGCCAATTTTTGCACACATTGATATAATTGCCAACCAGACATTTTCAATCTTTGGCAATACCTATTACCTGCCAACGGCCATTGCTCTCTTGCTGTTTTGTGGTGCCATGGGTAAGTCTGCGCAACTCCCACTACACGTGTGGTTGCCAGATGCCATGGAGGGGCCAACTCCCGTCAGTGCTCTTATCCACGCAGCTACAATGGTTACGGCAGGTGTTTTTCTGGTGGCACGATGTAATCCAATCTTTTCACTGTCCATGACGGCTCTGAACGTGATTACAATAATTGGGGCAATTACCTGTCTTTTTGCTGCCACCATCGCTCTTACCCAGACAGATATCAAGAGAGTGGTTGCATACTCCACAGTTTCGCAGCTTGCCTATATGTTTATTGGTTGTGGGGTAGGGGCATACAGTGCCGGTATCTTCCATCTCTTCACCCATGCTTTTTTCAAAGCGCTCCTTTTCCTGGGTTGTGGCTCCATTATTTTGGGGATGCACCATGAGCAGGATGTGAAATATATGGGAGGACTCAAGAAATACATGCCAATCACCTACTGGACATTTCTAATTGCTTCCCTCTCCATTTCAGGCGTTCCAGGGTTAGCCGGATTTTTCTCTAAAGATGAAATCCTGGCCATGGCCTTTGCCTCTCCCGTACCTGCCGGCAAATTTGCATGGTTTATTGGTACTCTGGTGGCCGGAATGACTGCTTTTTACTCTTTCCGTCTCTTTATTCTCATTTTTCATGGAGAATTTCGAGGAACCGATGAACAAAAAGCACATCTCAAAGAGTCGCCTAAGGTTGTTACAGTGCCGTTGATACTCCTGGCGATAGGCGCTGTAACGGCAGGGCACCTTGGTGTACCCACCGTTCTTGGAGGAGACGCCAACTGGGGACATTACCTTGAACCGGTACTCGGCCATGCCATGGCACATCCCTCTCATTTTACAGAAATAATCCTTATGATTATTTCGGTGGGTGCAGGAGCTTTTGGAATCTTTCTGGCCTGGAAGTGGTATGTGAAGGAACCTGAGATGCCCAAAACAATTGCAGAACGTTTTCCTGCACTCTACAACCTTTCCTTAAATAAATATTATATTGATGAAATCTATGACTTTGCTCTCGTTAAACCAGCACTCAGTATCAGTCGAAATGTCATCTTGAACTTCTTTGATATCGGACTCATAGAAAAAGTTGTTAATGGCATTCCAAAACTTATTGGTCGCGCCAGTGGAAGCATGAGAAAAGTGCAGGACGGACTGGTATCTCATTACCTTGCCTATATGTGTGGTGGTGCAGTGTTTATTATTCTCTGGATGGTTGTGGGGGCCTGATATGTCATTTCCAATACTCAGCTTATTAATCTTCCTGCCTGTTCTTGGCGGCATAGCGCTGCTCCTGATGCGTAGTGAAGATGTTAAGAACATCAAGATCATGGCACTTATCATCAGTCTGCTGGAGCTTGCCTGTACGCTACCGCTCTGGTTTGCCTTTGATAAGACGACTTTTCATATGCAGTTTGTGGAAAGACACAGTTGGATAGAGCTCTTTAATATCGAATATTATCTGGGGCTTGATGGTATCTCAGTACTCTTTATTATGCTGTCAGCTCTGATCACTATTCTCTGTATTCTGGTATCGTGGAATTCCATCCAGATTAAAATCAAAGAGTTTTTCGTTGCCATCCTTTTACTCGAAGGGGCCATGATAGGAGTGTTTTGCTCACTCGATTTCTTTTTGTTCTACATCTTCTGGGAAGCAATGCTTATCCCGATGTTCCTGCTCATCGGAGTATGGGGCGGGCCAAACCGCATCTATGCAGCCACCAAGTTTTTCCTTTATACACTGATCGGTAGTCTGTTGATGCTGGTTGGAATTATCACCCTCTATATAAGAGGGGGTAATACCTTCGATATCCTGGCTCTGGCGGCGATGGACTTTCCGGTTGGGTTACAGATGATTCTCTTTTGGGCCTTCTTTGCAGCCTTTGCGGTAAAGGTTCCCATGTGGCCAGTTCACACCTGGTTACCCGATGCTCATACTGAAGCACCGGCCGCGGGATCTGTGGTTCTTGCCGGAATCCTGATTAAGATGGGTGCCTATGGTTTCTTACGATTTTCCATGCCAATCCTGCCTGAAGCCACCGTGTCCATGATGATTCCCATGCTTGTCCTGTCGCTCATTGGAATTGTGTATGGAGGGTTTATCTGTCTGGCGCAAACGGATTTAAAAAGGCTTATCGCCTATAGCTCAGTAAGTCATATGGGTTTTATCACCCTTGGCATCTTTGCCCTTAACACCCAGTCCGTTGAAGGCGGAATTTTACAAATGATTAACCATGGTGTTGTCACAGGTGCACTATTCCTCGGGATCGGCATGGTGTATGAACGAACCCACACCAGAAAAATAAGTGATTATGGCGGGCTTGCCACAAATATGCCAATTTTTGCCTCGTTCTTCTTGCTTTTTACCCTGGCATCAGTTGGCCTGCCTGGAACCAACGGCTTTATCGGAGAATTTTTAATCCTCCTTGGCAGCTTTTTAACCAGACCGTGGGTGGCACTTGTTGCGGCCACCGGCCTGATAATCGGCGCCTGGTATATGCTCTGGCTCTATCAGCGCATCTTCTTTAATCCTGTTAATTCTAAGTGGGATACCATTAAAGAACTTGATGCTCGAGAAATTGCGACACTTATGCCAATGGTTGTACTCATTTTCTGGATTGGATTGTATCCCAATTCCATGCTCAGTTTTATGCATGTCTCAGTCAGTCATCTGCTTGAGCAGGTGACAGGAAATCCGGAAGGTATTGCCAGTGGTGTTCAACTGGCTGTTGATCATAATTATGAAGCTGCAAGTAGCGCTGTTCATCACTTGCAGCAGGCCGTTGAACATGTTCAGCAGGTTAGCCATTAAGCAAAGAGGTACATATTTACGAAGTTCGCTTTCCTGAGTCACAGAGGAAGGGGTAGTTTATAGGGGATTGCAACGTTTACCAGAACGTTGCGGTTCCAAAATTGTACGAGTTTACCAGTGCCATAATCGCCTGTTTAAGACTTTCTTTCAGAGATCTCCTCCTTTCGACGAAAGAAACCTTAAAAGCTCCAGGCAAGAGTTTCTTTGCATGCTCACTGTTTCTGTCTGGCACTGGTAAACTTTTACATTTATTTGGATTTTCATAACGAATAGCAGAAAAGGATTCACCATGAATACGACATTTACCATGCCCGCACTGGGCCCGATCATGCCCGAGATACTGTTGGTCGGTGTTGCTCTTGTTCTTATTGTCGTTGATCTTTTGTATCCACGAAACAGAGTACTTCTCAGCCAAATCACCCTGATGTCATCGCTGGGTCTGATTGCCCTACTTTTGAATCAGCAAACGGCTGTGACCTTCGGTGGTATGTTTGTGGTTGATTCCTATTCTATCTTTTTCAAGATTATCTGTTTGTTTGGTCTTTTTGTGACCACACTTCTGTCTGATAAATATCTTCAGGTTGAAAAGCTGAGACAAGGAGAATACTACAGCCTGATGATGTTCTCTGTTGTCGGCATGATGCTTATGGCATCTGCGGCTGATCTTATTGTTGTGTATCTCGGCCTTGAGTTGATGGCTCTGTCTGTCTACTGCCTGGTTGGATTGTTAAAAGATGACCCGCGTTCCAATGAAGCATCAATAAAATACTTTCTTATGGGTGGCTTTTCTTCGGCCATCCTCTTGTTCGGAATTTCGTTACTCTATGGCATGACCGGTACTACGAATCTTTCTGGTATTGCAGCGTACTGTGCAGAGAGTGGTATTATGACAAATCCAGCCTTGCTTGCTGGCTTTGCTCTCGTTCTTTCAGGTTTTTGTTTTAAAGTAGGTGCAGCACCCTTTCACTTCTGGACACCGGATATTTATCAAGGTGCTCCAACCTCAATGACTGCCTTTATGTCTGTTGCTCCCAAAGCCGCCGGTTTTGCAGTGTTGGGCAGATTTCTTATGACAGGGTTTCCGGAAATGCATGAACAGTGGGGCACTATTGTGGCATTGATCGCCTTACTCTCAATGGGTGTTGGCAATATTGTCGCACTGTCTCAGACCAATGTGAAAAGAATGCTGGCCTACTCATCCATTGCCCATGCTGGATACGCCCTTCTAGGGCTACTGGCTGGAACTGCTGAGGGAAGTTCAGCCACCATGAGTTATCTTCTCATCTATGGCTTTATGAATATGGGTGCCTTTGCTATTCTGATTCTCTTGTGTTCATCGGATAATAGAAGGGAAGAGCTTGATGACTACAAAGGCCTTGCCAAAACCAATCCAATGGCAGCTTTTTTGATGCTTATTTTTATGTTTTCCCTTACAGGAATTCCACCCACAGCGGGCTTTATCGGAAAATTTTACCTGTTGAAATCAGCCCTTGCTGCAGGGTATACCTATACCGTTCTTCTGGCGGTTATTTTCAGTGCAATCTCCGCTTATTTTTACCTGCGGCTGGTGCGATATATGTATATGGAAGATCCGCAGGAAGAGTTTGTAGCTACCTACTCTCCGGGAATTACTGTCGCTCTGGGTATATCAGCCATTGGCGTGCTTTGGCTTGGTATCCTTCCGGGATCTGTCCTGAGCTGGGCTTCCCGGGCATTGCTTGCTTTTTAAACAATGCTTCCATTCTTTCGAGACAGTACTCCCTGCATCATTGGAGAGGATAATCTGCTTCTTTTGGGTATACACCTAATTGGTGGGAGGGAAGAAGCCAAATAGTTTCTTGATTACCATCAAACCTTAGTTTTTTTGATTTCTGCGATTTCGTCATTCCGGACTTGATCCGGAATCTTGTAAAAACAGCTAGTTCTGATGAGATT
>JAOZLM010000130.1:0-2002 GCA_029934815.1 Desulfocapsa sp.
TGTCGTAGGGCAGTAATGGGATCCATCTTCGCTGCTTTCCATGCGGGCTGAAGACTTCCCAGCACAGCAATAGCTATTACAATACCAGCCACCATAAGCACATCTGACGTTGCAATAGTTGGAGCAAGCATCAGACCTTTCTGCCTGCCAAAATCAAAACTAATTCCGGATACGTTCATACCCATAACACCGATCAAACTTAAAACCACTCCAATCAGTGTACCAAAAACGCCTAATAAGAGCCCCTCTGTAAGAAACAGAGCCATAATTTTACCGGGTTTTGTGCCAATGGCTGCGATGGTGCCTATCTCGTTAATACGTTCATAGACAGACATAACCATTACATTCATAATGCTGACCAGAACGATGGCCACAAGCATTACTTTTATAAAAAGGGTCATCAAATCTATCATCCCTGCAATCTTTGAAAAGGGAGAGAGCTTTTCCCAGGTGTGTACTTCAAAAACAGGTTTGTCTTTTTTATTCTTAAACGTTGAAAGTTTTGTTTTTATAGCAGCAAAAACGGTATCCAAATCGCCCATATCTTTTAAGCGGATGGCAATTTCACTTACTTCCTTTCCTTCTATCCGTAAGAGCGATTTTGCATCAGCAAGATGGATATACCCATCCCTGCCGCCAGGCCCTGAAATCCCTTCAAGAATTCCACGAACAATAAAAGACTGGCCATTTACAGAGCCATCTTTATTGGTGGCAACCAGTACAATAGAGTCTCCTAATTTCACTTTCATCCCTTTTGCAATTAACTCAGGGATCAAAATCTCGCCTTTATCAAGAAGCCCTTCTTTTTCCCCTTCCAGAAAACGATCCTGAAGCATTGGAGCAGTTTTCATCTCCATCTTCGGATTAATTGCACTGAGCCTGACATTTGTTGTTTCATTGTAATTACTGAACATTGCCCCCAGCTTCATCCGCATGGAATAGGATTCAACTGCTTCATTTGAATCCAGAATTTCCTTGATTTTTGCAATCTGCTTCCCTTTTAAATTCCGGTTAAGAGGCAGACTGTCCATGGAGGCGAGGTAGCCTTTTTTGTGAATCTGTAAATGTCCCATCATCGAATCTGTGATCTGACCTACCATCATAGATTTAAATGAACCGGATACTGAAATAAACAGAAGCACTGCAACAACACCCAGAGTAATAAGAATTGAGGTGAGCAGGGTTCTTCTTTTGTAGCGCCGCAGATTGCGTGCAGCCATTTTAAGTATGTTATTCATGATCGCCTCCCTGATTATTGCTTTCTGTAAGCAACTCACCATCTTCAAGTTTAAAGATTATTTCTGCGTTTTTGACCACTCGCGGATCATGTGTTGAGAAAATAAATGTGGTGGAGAATTCGTCACGCATGGTTTTCATAAGATCAATGATCTTAGTGGCTGTTTTTCGATCAAGATTTGCGGTTGGCTCATCGGCAAGTACCAGTTTGGCATTCGTAACCAGTGCCCTTGCCACTGCAACCCGCTGTTTCTGACCACCAGAAATCTGACTGGGATACTTATGTCCCTGATCGTGCATGCCCACTGCTTCAAGCATCTTTTCAACCTGTTTTGTTCGTTTTGCAGCAGGCCAGTTCTGTACCATAATAAGTGGATATTCAATATTTTCAAAAACGGTTAACACAGGAATCAGATTAAAATCCTGGAAAATAAATCCTATATTCTCTCCTCTAAAGATTGCAGACTGATTAGAATTTAATCCTGTGACATCTTTTCCTGCAACTTCAAGGCTTCCACCACTCGGCGGATCAAGACAACCGATCATATTCAGCAGCGTGGTTTTACCGCTTCCTGACGGCCCTACAAATGAAACAAATGATGCCGGCTCAATGGTAAAATCTACGTTGCTAATTGCATTAACGGTAATGTCTCCAGCCACGTATTTTTTGCTGAGCTGTTTGGCTATAACAATTGACATGCTAACTCTCCTGTAAAATCCAGATTCAATATGTTTAAAAAATTTCTTCTATAAATAAATATTCCGT
>JAOZLM010000130.1:2102-6553 GCA_029934815.1 Desulfocapsa sp.
CAAACAACCACCTACTGATAATTTCATTTCTTCAAATCAGCTTTATTCATTTTGTAACGTAATACCCGTTCACTTATACCTAATTCTTCAGCAGCCTTTGTCTGTACCCAGTGATTTTTATCCAGTGCTGCAATAATCATTTCTTTCTCCATTTCAGCCAGACGTTCACTTAAGAATCCACCTTTCCCTTGTCTTTCCCTAATTTCAGAAGGAAGATCTGCGACGCTAATACTATTGCCTCGTACCAGTGTCACCAGTCGCTGAATCAGATGTTCAAGCTCTCGTACATTGCCAGGGAACTGATATTTCACCAGTTGAGCCATTGCCTGATCATCAAAACTGATTGGACTGGTGGCGTATTTATCCAGAAAAAACTCAATTAATTCTGCAATATCTTCTCGTCTTTCACGCAGCGGTGGAACAATAATCTCAAGCACATTCAGCCGAAAAAACAGATCTTCACGAAAAGTTCCTTCTGCCACCATCTCCCTGAGATTTTTATTGGTTGCAGTCAACACTCTGGCATCCACACTTATGTCAGCTTCACTCCCCACAGGTGTAACCTTTTTTTCCTGAAGGGTGCGTAAGAGTTTAGCCTGAAGATGCAGGGGAAGCTCACCAACTTCATCAAGAAATATAGTGCCGCCATTGGCAAGTTCAAAACGCCCCCGACGTTTGGCAACTGCTCCGGTAAAAGCACCTTTTTCATGGCCAAAAAGTTCAGATTCAAAGAGGTTTTCGGGAATTGCAGCACAATTCACTTCAATAAACGGACCATCCTTTCTGGGGCCTATAAGATGAATGAGCCTTGCCATAAGCTCTTTACCCGTACCTGTTTCACCTCGAATTAGTGCTGCCCATTCTGTAGGGGCAATACGATAAATAAGAGATAGCAACTCCTGCATACTTGTGCTGGAACCGATGAGTTTTAGTGGCAAGTCTCCATGTTCCAGTGTTTCAGTTATTTTTTCTGAATCCTCCTGCACAGCAAAATCATTTGCAATTCGCTGTATTTTGCTAAGTAGCTCTGTCAAATCCACAGGCTTTTCGAGAAAATCATCAGCACCCAGCTGCATAACTTTTACAGCCGTCTGCACATCGCCAAAAGCAGTGATCATAATTGCACGAACCAGAGGAGATGCAGCCCGCATATTTTCCAGCACTTCATCGCCATTCATATCATCCATGCGATGATCAAGAAGTACAAGCTGTACCGGAGCTGTCTCAAATATATGCAGTGCCTCTTTACCACCTGATGCGGTGAGCACTTTGTATCCCTGTTTTTCTAAAAAACCCTGCAGCATATCTCGCTGAGTTTTTTCATCATCAACAATTAGAATTAGCATATTGTCCTACCTCTATTCAACTGTCTGTAAGCGGCAGTGTAATAGTAAACCGAATGATCTGTTTATCAAAATTAATTTGATAATTGAGCTCTCCGCCATGGGCCTGTACAATTTTATTACTGATGACAAGACCGAGTCCGGTTCCCCTTGACTTACTTGTAAAATACGGCTCAAGGATGAGTTTACTTTCTTCATCCGAAAGCTTAAAACCACCATTACTAATTTCAATGAAACATTTTTTTTCCTTAGCATGACAGTCAATAGTTAAAAAACCGTTTTTATTTTGTGCTTCAATGGAATTTTTAATAAGATTTTCAAAAAGCTGTGCCAGAAGAACTTTGTCTCCCTTAACAAGTAAATCCTCAGCACAATCAAATTGAATATCAATCTGTTGTTTTTCCGATTGTGTCTGGTAGAGCTTCAACACCTCTGCCACAAGAGTAGTTATATTTACTGAGCCATTGGCGACGGTAAAAGAATCACTATACTGTTTGAGTCTTGTAATAATACTATTTGAACGCTCTACAGATTCACGCATACTATGCAGCAACTCTTTCTGCTCCCTATCCAGATTTTCAGTTTCAATCTGCAAACGTTGCAAACCCATGCCAATTGCATTTAACGGATTACGCAGTTCGTGGGTTATTGTGGCTGCTGCCCGTCCAAGTGCTGCATCTTCATGCTGACGTGCCATTTTTTGTTCAAACTCACGAGCCTGTTGTAAACGGAGTTGCTGTGCACGGTAGAGCCACCATGATGAAATACCGCCACAAAGAATCAGGAAACTGATAAAAAGGATAAATTCACGCTGCATTTGAGAACGGCGCAAACCAAAGCGTGTTTTTTTCAGTGCAACAACCAGTTGCTCCTCACCCATGGGGAGAAAGGTTTCTGTTACATCAGCAGAGGATTGAGATTGTTGCTGATCAGCAGGCCCTAAGCGAACATAGGATATATCATGTAAATCATTAAACATTTCCAGCAAACGCTGTACGGAAATATCAGCAAGAGTCTGTTCTATTTTTTCAGCAGGTAACCCAATCAAAACACATTTTGAATTGTGGTTGTCAGCAAAGCCTGCAAAAGAATACAAATACAGATGTTTATCCTGTAGATGTTCCAGAGTACCTGTTCCTTCACATTTCTCATCCGGGAGCCAGTCAGCCGGGCCGCTGACCACAGTGTCGGCAGATATGATTTTCAATCCGGCAAAACCGGATTCGAATGCAAAAGCAGTTAATTCAGCACTTGAGAAAGATTCAACAGCATCAAGATAATCAATAAAGCGACCACTGTTATCTAAGGAGGCAGATACTATATTTTCAAGCCCTTCTTGAGCAAATATGGCATTGCGAATATTCAGTTCAACCACAGCAGCCAAAATCTCAGAATGCTCCTGGGAATGCTTTTGAAATTCACGGCTGGCCTGTTCAGTCTGATAATAAAAATAACTTACAACTATCAGGATAAACCCCGTAAAGACAGCAAGGTTAATGCGCCAGTTTGCGTAATGCTTCATCTGTTACCACCGCCTCCGCCACCATTTCCACCACCGTTTCCGCCGGCACCTCCATGGCCTCCCAATCCTTGCGTCCCGAATCCTGTTTGTTCTCCATCTCCTTCTGAACTTATATTCTCATGCTTTCTAATTTTCCGAAGCCTTAAACGCACTCCGGTTGGATCAGAACAACCACCTTTTCTGCAACCTCTGATATCAGTGGCCAGAAAATAGGGGTCGTCTGTTGTTTCATTACTTCCCCACAAACGTATCGTTTCTCCCGGAGCTACACAATCAGGAAAAAAAGTTTGTCCCTCATGTCTCGGCAAATCATTTTGCCCTGCAATACGAACAGTGACCTTACTGTCTGTATCTTTTGTTGAGATAACTACGAGCTCAAGGTTTTCAGAACTTACCTCCAGCACTCTGGCCACAAAGAATTCCTGGCTGAATGCCGGAGAGGCAGCTGACAAAAGAAGAATGAAAACAGTGAAAGTTATATTTTTCATGCGATGCTCTTAAATTCAGTAGAAAACAATACTACTTTGTCACTACACGGTGAAGGACTTCAAAAAAAGCATGGGGATCCATACCCACAGAGGAGGCAATCTCTTTTATAGTTTGACCTGCCTCCGCATTGATATTTTCTTTAGCCAGTCGTTTGATAATTTCATGAGTATCCAGTCCGTACTCATTACAGATATCGGCAAGAACCTTTCTGCCAAATCCCGGGAATGCCTGATCAGGAAATACTGCGCCACCTTCCACTTTTTTCTTCGCAGCTGCCATTACAGCATGAAGCGCTTTGGGGGTCATACTGTTAGCTGCGGCAATTTCGGCAATTGACTGTTGGTCATCTGTAAAAACAATTCCAGCCTTGTTGAGCAATTCTTTCGCTCCGGTAAGGTTAATATCCACCTTTTTAGTAAAACTCTTCAATGATGAGTTTTCAGCATGGCCATATGGAGGCTCACCATACTTTGTTGCTGCCGCATCTTTGATGGATTCACTGAAACTTATAATAGTATAAACAGGAGGAATTTTGTAGAAAGTTCCAAATCCAACGATGAGACAAAGAACCAGCGCGACATTAAAACTCCCCGTAAAAACCTTTACTTCCCGTGCCTTGTTTTTCATATAGGCAGCGATCACTGTCCAGTTATAATAGACATGGAACAGACCGGCAAAAAGCAGAAGGAACCCAAGATTAACATGAAGATCACTCCACTGCCCTTTTGTCATTCCCCAGAGATGCCAGTCAGCCCAATAGGCTACACGACCCTGAGGCACAATATAGAGGATAATACTGGTCAGGACACAGAGGATAAATGAAAGTAACATGGTCATGGACGTTATTTTTCTGATATTCATGCTGCAACTCCTGTTGTAAGAGTAGTAAAATAGATGGAAAGCATTGTTGCTGCCATACCATTGCCAGAAATATGCCAGACTGCCCTAAAGAAATATCAAATTGAATACAGCCAGTTACGTGATTGTCGAAAACAGACGGGATTCTTCACGCTCGACACTTTTGATTTTACTCGACAATATTGTCGAAAAAAAGAGAATATTTTTACTTTTAAGAGGAAGTAAATAAACAGAAAAAT
>JAOZLM010000131.1 GCA_029934815.1 Desulfocapsa sp.
AATTAACAGTGATATCCAGCCGATAATTATGGCAGCGCTGGCAGCAAAGGATGAGTTAGATGATATTTCTTCTTCTGAAAATTCTGATAGTGATTCAGATTCAGGGAGTGGCAGGAGCACTGAAGCCGGTTCAGGGAATGCACAGCTTGATGATTTAAGACTGTTTCTGGAGGGAGAACTGGGAGCACAGGCCGGTGTCGGAGCAATATATCGTGAAGAAAAAATGGTGGCAGTGAACGAAAGACTTAATAAGCTGGGAGCATCTTCAGGGTTTGGGGCATTTAAAGTGGGTTATATTGGGAGGGAGCAGGGAAAGAGCTCCCTTCTAATCCCGGGAACACCACCAACAGTTCTGGAGATCAAGGCTGATTCTCCTGTTGAAGAGATCCTCAAAGTGTTGAGACAATAAGCCTGAACCCTTAACTGCTGGTTCGCTGCAAGTTGAGAATTTGCTGTATTTCACTTCCATTTAGCTTTTTGCCAAACTCGACGTGCAGAGAGTATTCGTTTCCAACAATATCTATATCCCGAACGGCTTGCACTGCGCTCTGGCGGACAAGCATCTTTGATCCAACACCAGTATTAATTGAAATTTTTAGTTGACGACCAAAGAGAGCTACAGCATTTCTTTTTTTGGATGAGTGGATGGAGAAAGCCATTCCGCCTGGTGAAATATCGATAAGGTTTCCCTTTGCCTCGGCGGAAATTTCTTTACCTCTTGTATCAAGTACAGTGAAAACCATCCTCCCTGAAACATTTTTTCTGATAAACTGCCGTCTGTTTTTTTTACTTTTTTTCAGTTGAGTGCTGGTTGGCTGAAAGTCGGAACAGAAAGTAACCAGTTTGGATTCAAGAGCCGGGTAGTATTTCTTGAGGGCTTCGAGTTTTTTTCTTGGAAGTAAAGACAGTTCACAGTTAAGACTCTTAAGATTAGTTGTCCAAACTGAGGCTTCGAAAAAAGTACCTGTCCCTATAATTTCTCCGGCTTCTTTCACCTGTAAGGGCATTAACCTGCCTTGGTTTATTACCTGAATCTGTACCTGACCGCTGTTGATAAAGATGAGTGTTCTGGCTTTTGAGCCCTGTTTTACTATTGTCTTCCCTTTGGCATACGTCATTAGTGTCATGGCATGATAAAGTGATGAGAATTCTTCGTTGCTTAAGGCTTCTGCTAAATCTTTCCAGGTTCGTAGGTGATGTTCGTTTATTGAGGATTGTTTTCCTGCTTCAATTATTTCTGCAGTATTAATGATCTCAGTCAGTGCCATGGGGTTTATTTCGATAAGCCAGTCACGCAACTTATATGCACTTGAAAATTGTTTGCTCCCGGAACATTTTTGAATGAGCTGGGTTATTAAACGTACAGCGTCCTCTTTCTCACCCTTATCAAGCATTGCCTTAATTTGTGCTTCCCGGGGAAGAGTTGTATGGAATGGGGCTGATGTGCCTTGGGACTGTTTGTTTTGTAAAGTATTGCGTGCTGTTTTATCTCGTTTCTCAGATATTTTGGCGGGGTTGCGTTGCTCATTTTTTACTTTGCTTTGATTCAGTTGTTCTATCGTTATTCTAACAGCTTCAAAGATCTCATTCCCCGGAGTGTTCAGATCTTTACTTCGGCTTGCCAGAAAATCTTTTAATACTGTAACGGCCGGGTAGGAGGAACAGTAGCCAAGCACCTGGCAGATAAGCAACAGTAGTTTTTCTTTTTTCCCCGGAGCAAGTTCGTATTGTTTTTGGAGAAGAAAAATGAGTACAGCGGCAACTTCCTCATCGGCATACGGAACAAGTTCTTTTATGATATTAGGCTTGAGAGTGTCACTGGAAGTGGATAACAAATTTAAGAGTACCCGTTTACAAAGAGTCGGTTCGGAAAGTTTCGTTAGAATATTGGCGCAGGCTTGTTTTATCATTGCAAGTGTATTGTCGTCAGCCAGACCAACAATCACATAGCCAATATTCGTGCGGCAAAGGTAATAACTACCCTTGTTGAAGATAAATTCTGCAGCCTGTGGCTGGCCCAGGGCTGAAATGATTTTGTCCCAGTGAGCAAAGGTGCTGCTCTCATTTTCTGTTTTGCTATTTTTGCGAGTAAAGAAAAGGGGGTCACCCTGGTTGGAGAGAAGAATCAAGTCCTGGACTGTGTCGAGTTTTGAAATTTTACTCAGAAATGTATTCATAAGTTTATTTAACAAACAGTCTTGTGCTGGTGACGTTAGGTCGGGTCAGAATCTGAATATAAACTCTATAATATTCTACTGGTAATAGATTGTGTTATCAACTTTTTAAATATACAGCTGGTAGCTAAAGATATTCCTTCTGTTTTAAGAATGGTTCAGTTGTTGTTTTTTCCTGTAAAGGGGAAAGTCGTTATAAAAATACCGGAAAAAACAAGAGACATGCCCTGAATATGATATGCAAGTAACAATTCATCTAAAAAAATGATTGCCAGGATAGTACTGAATACTGGCATTAGATGAATAAATGGTCCGGCCCGGTTTGCTCCGACGTCTCTGATGGCACGGGTCCAGCAGATAAAGGCCAGAACTGATGCAAAAAGTGCGACATAAACAATGGTTAGTATTGTGGCTACATTGATTTGCATCTGCCTGCCACTTTGCATTTCCAGCAGGTAGCATGGGAAAATAAAAATTAGGCCAATTATCATAATGCTGGTTAGGTATGCAATTGGGTGTAAGCCTGCTGGGTAGTTCCTTAGATTTGCAGTATACAAGGCCCAGATAATGGCAGCGGCAAGAACCAGTAAATCACCCTTGTTAAAGCTAAGTTGTTGTAAAGTCGTTATGTCACCTTTGGCGATAAGTAAGAGTACACCGCTTAGAGAAATCAGTACCCCGACAGATTGTTTTATGCTCAGTTTTTCACGGTAAATGGCCCAGGAAAGAACTACAATAAAAATTGGGATGCATGAGTTTACCAGGACCGCATTGATGGCAGTGGTTGACTGCAGTGCGAGGTAAATAAGTGTGTTAAATCCGGTTACACCCAAAACGCTTTGGAGCAGCATAAACCCCCGATGCTTTTTAAGGAGCGCCCGTTGCTTATAAACACGGCGCAGGCCAAAAGGGGCGATGATCAGAAAGGCAACTGTCCAGCGCCAGAATGAGAGGCTGAGAGGTGGGATGTCGGCATGCATTCCACGGCTTAAAACAAAGTTGCCAGACCAGAAAAGGGCACTCAGAGTTAGTAGTAAGTATGGCATTGTAGTTTGTCAGGTGCTGAAATAGTATTTTCACAAAAAAATTTAAAATCCCTACTATTCCTATACAAATTTTATCAGTAATACACCCGTTTTTTCTGTCGTCCCGTACTGACTGTCATTCTTATTCGCCCGAATCATCAAACAGGCTCTTATCCATAGCTTTTTCTCTGGCGGAACTATTACTGATTTTTCCACTGTTGACGAGTTCCTGTAAGTGACTGTCCATACTTTGCATTCCCATAGCTGTTCCCGTCTGGATCAGGGAATCGATCTGGGTGATTTTTCCTTCACGTATTATGGAAGCCAGGGCTGAAGAACCGAGCAATACCTCCAGTGCTGCACACCGTCCCTTCCCGTCTCGTGTTTTTAACAGTTGTTGGGCAATCACAGCTTTAAGAGATTCTGAGAGCATGGTCCTGGTCTGAGCCTGCTGGTCTGCCGGAAAGGCGTTAATGATCCTGTCAATGGTTTTTGACGCGCTGTTAGTATGTAGCGTTCCAAAGACAAGAATTCCAAGCTCAGCACAGGTGAGGGCAAGGGAAATTGTTTCCAGATCCCGCATTTCGCCAACCAGAATAACGTCCGGATCTTCACGGTTAGCCACCATCAGAGCTGCTGAAAAACTTTCTGCGTGGGTACCGATTTCTCTTTGAGAAAAAATACATTTCTTATTGGGGTGGACAAATTCCAGAGGGTCTTCGATGGTGATAATATGTTTTGGGTGGGTATCGTTAATCATGTCAATAATTGCGGCCATGGTAGTAGATTTGCCACTGCCTGTTGGTCCGGTTACAAGAACCAGACCCCGTGCATAGTTTGCAATTTTTTTTATGATCCGTGGCATGTCGAGCTGGTCGAGGGTGAGGATTTTGGTGGGAATGATTCGAAAGACTGCGCCAATCCCCCGATGCTGATAGAAGAAATTACAACGAAATCGCCCAATCCCTTCAAGTTCGTATGCTTTGTCCAGGTCCTTGTTTTTTAGAAGAGTTTCCCGTTGTGCAGGGTCAAGAATTCCGAAGAGAATATCCTGGTTTGATTCTGCTGTCAGAACCGGAGCATCGTCCAGAGGAATAAGTACTCCGCGAAGGCGTAACAGAGGAGGAAATCCAACGACCATGTGGAGATCACTTGCGCCGTGTTCGTTCATTTTTTTAAAAAAACTATCTATCTGAGCCATAACCTTTTACCCTTCCTCGAGCTGAAGTCCGGGATCGCCCTGTATTGATTGTGTTAACAGGTTTGTGTTGTTGATATTTGCTTTAGCAGCAGCCAGTGATATTTTTCCGGAGTCCAGAAGTTTAATTATGGATTCGTCCATCAGGCACATACCCTGATTTTTACCCATCTGCATGGTGGATTGAATCTGATAGGTCTTGTTGTCACGAATGAGATTGGCAACAGATAAGTTCCCTATTAATATTTCAAGGGCAAGCTCCATGGACTTTCCACTTGTGTCAGGAATAAGGCGCTGGGTTATAACAGCTTTCAGAGATTCACTGAGCATGGATCTGATCTGATTTTGTTCGCCTGGTGGATAGGAATCAATAATTCGATCCACTGTTTTTACCGCATTGGACGTGGAGAGAGTACCGATAACAAGGTGTCCTGTCTCTGATGCTGAGATAGCAAGTGAAATGGTGTCAAGGTCACGTAGTTCACCGATGACAATAACATCAGGATCCTGTCGTAAAGCGCCTCTCAATGCGTTCTGATAAGAGAGGGTATTGCTCCCGAGCTGACGTTGATTAACAATTCCCATTTTGAAGGGATGGATAAACTCGATCGGGTCTTCAACTGTGAGGATATGGTGAGCACGGTTTGAGTTTATGTAATCAACCATTGCTGCAAGTGTTGTTGATTTCCCTTGTCCGGTGGCACCTGTTACCAATATTATTCCCTGGTGATTATCGAGGATTGAGTAGATTACATCCGGTAACCCCAGTTCAGTAAGAGTTGGTATCTGAGGAGGAATAATGCGAAATACACCACTGATGCCATTATTATGCAACATGGCACTTCCCCGGAATCGTCCCAGATCCTTAATTTCGTAGGCAAAATCAAGCTGCCGGTGTGTGGCCAGAAAACTGCACTGTTCAGGTGTGAGCAGTTCCTCTACTATCTTGACACTATGCTCAGGGCTTAATGGTTTGCTTTTTAACCGTATCAGCTTTCCTATGTGGCGAACCATAAATGGCTCACCGGGAACAACATGTACATCAGAGGCGTTCATATTTATGGCTGCCTGAAAAACTTTATCCAATACTGGCATGATGGAGTCTCCTGATAATCAGCATAGTGTAATCTAGAGAATAGAATCAGCAGGAAGGATGATTTCGATATTCTTTACCAGTACATTCATGAATTCAGCTTTGAGGATTTCCTTTTTACTGTGGCTGCTGACCATTGCATCAGTAACTACTATGCATTTTTTGCTTTTATTCATGAAGTCCGTCAGCCTGGATTTGGGTAACAGATCGATTTTTCCTTCAATGCGGAATCCTTTGCTTAGGATAATGACTTCTGTTTTTAGTGCATCCATATTGCTTTCCATGGCAGTTGTTATGTGTTGCGTAACTCAATTTCTGAAATTTTAAGTTACTACGGTGATGTTTATTTTAAGTATCTGTCAGGGAAAGTAAGATGTCAAATTGTTCTGACAATATTGTGCGGTAGTAGTAAGAAGATAATGAGAAATAACTCTGTGGACTATCACGATCTATTACATGGAAGAGTATACTTTAAAGGTGAATGATGAAAATTCGAAAAATTAATCCTGAGGATCGTAATAAGGTTTACGGCTTATTTCGAAAAGGATTTCCAGGGAATACTCTTGAGTTGAATATACTGCAAAAGATACATAGGAATGAAAGGGAATTGCATGAGTGGGCTTGTATACATACCAATAAAAATATCGCATATATTGCATTTTCCAATGCATATAAGGGGAATGAGGTTTGTGGATTACATTTGATGCATTTTCTGGTTAAGCCTGATTTCCAGGGACGGGGTATTGGTACTGAATTGTTATCTTTTGCCCTGCGGCAGAAGGAAATACAGGCCAGCTCTCTCTACGTTTTAGGGGATAGTCATTTTTATGAGAAGTTTGGTTTTGAACTGTGTTCATGCCCCGGCAGTAATCATAGCAGGAAGGGAAAACATTTTTTAAGTATTCGCAATACGCAAGATGAGCACTTTATTGTCGGTTACGAACCAGAATATAAAATGGGCTAAACCGTTTTGATGGGTGAGAGACACAAAACTTTT
>JAOZLM010000132.1 GCA_029934815.1 Desulfocapsa sp.
TCTACGCTGCTGATTATATCACCCTCTTTCTCTTCTGGGAAATGATGGCCTTTGCTTCAACCTTCCTTATCTGGGCACGAAGAGATAAAGCAGCGCTGGAAGCAGGATACCGATATATTCTTGTCCATACCTTTGGTGGGGTAATCTTACTGCTTGGATTTGTGCTTCGTTATCAGGCTACCGGGGATCTGAGTTTCGATCTTCTGGATGTGAAAAATCCTGAATTATACACCTGGCTGATTATGATTGGCCTTATGCTGAATGCTGCTGTACCACCACTCCATTCCTGGTTGCCAGATGCCTATTCCAAGGCCACTGCAATTGGTGCTGTCTTTATGTGTGCATTCACAACCAAGACAGCTGTCTATACATTGATTCGTAGCTGTGCAGGATTTGAGGTTCTGATTTATCTTGGAATTATCATGGCTGTTTACGGTATCATTTACGCCATAATGGAAAATGATGTGCGTAAACTTCTAGGCTGGGAGATTATCTCTCAGGTAGGATATATGGTTACTGCAGTAGGTATCGGCACCACCCTTGCTCTTAATGGTGCCAGTGCTCACGCATTTGCCCATATTCTCTATAAAGGTCTACTCTTTATGGGTGCTGGTGCAATCCTCACTGTCACTGGAAAACAAAAGCTTACTGATCTTGGTGGACTCTATAAGAAGATGCCTGGAACAATGATCTTTATGTTAATTGGTGGTCTGGCTGTTTCCGGTCTGCCGCTTATGTCAGGTTTTGTTTCTAAATCCATGATTATCTCAGCTGCTTTTAACGAGCATATTTTGTGGGCTGGCTTTGCCCTCACATTTGTCTCTGCCGGAACATTTCTGGCAGCGGGCTTACGACTTCCTTACTTGCTCTTCTTCGGTGAGAACAACTGTTCTGAAGAAACCTGGGAGAAGGCAAAAGATCCATCCTGGAATATGCAGCTTGCCATGACCATTGGTGGTTTCCTCTGTATATTCATTGGTTGTTACCTGCCATTTCTTTACAATATGCTGCCGTACACTGAAGTTTCTTATCATCCCTACGGGGCATATCATCTTAGTGAAACCATTCAGATTATGGCATTCACCGCATTTGGTTTCTTTATGCTTCGCAAATACATCAAGCCGGTAAACAAAATCAGCCTCGATATGGACTGGTTTTACCGCATGGGTGGACGAGCCTTTCTCTGGACGGTTACTAATCCACTGCAATATTTTGACACTGCTCTTTCTAAATTCTACAAATCAGTCGGTATCAGTGTGCTGATGGAGACTTCAAAATTCTGGTCCTGGTTTGACTGGAATGGAATTGATGGTGTTGTAGACGGAAGTGCGAGATGTGTTCGTGCCATTGGGCGCAGAGTTACAATTGTTCTGCAGCGTGGACAGATTCAACAGACCATCTGTTATACGGTCTCTTTTGCAGCCGCACTGCTTGTGGCTTATGTTTGGATCTAAAAACTTGTTTGAATAACTACCGAATTAATCACTTAACATTTCGGACTAGCACCGGGGATGAACAGTAAGCCGGTATAAGTGCTTTAGTACTGTTCACGTACTTGCTACATAAACCACTCTCATCTTCCTGTTTTATTACGGGTTATTTAGAGTAAAGCACTAATAAGAAATAAAGGAACACTGGAAATGGATCAACTACTTATCAATCCAGAATACCCCCACATTCTGAGCACCTTAATCTTCCTGCCCCTGGCAGGAGCGATACTGCTGCTCTTTGTAAGGAATGAATTCTTTGCCAGATACTGGGCACTTGGAATCACTAGTCTGACAGCTATCCTTTCAATACCGCTTGTCAGTGCCTTTGACTCTACTACTTCAAAGTTTCAGTTTGTGGAACAGGTTAGCTGGATCAAATCCCTTAATATTCAGTATGTGATTGGTATTGACGGAATCTCCATTCTACTCGTCATGTTAACCACACTGATTATGCCTCTTTGTGTTCTTGCATCCTGGAGCTATATAAAAACCAGGGTACAGGCCTTTATGGTATGTCTTCTTATTATGGAATCAGCAATGCTTGGTGTCTTTATGGCCCTTGACTTTGTTCTCTTCTATGTCCTGTGGGAAGCAATGCTGATCCCTATGTATATGCTGATTGGTATCTGGGGTGGGCCTCGAAAGATTTATGCATCGGTGAAGTTCTTCCTTTATACCCTTGCAGGCTCCGTTATGCTGCTTGTTGCTATTATCTGGCTCTATATCAATAACGGATACAGCTTCTTTATCCCGGATATGATGTGGCAGAATTATTCCAGCACCTCACAGATCTTTCTGTTCCTTGCGTTCTTCCTGGCATTTGCCATTAAGGTTCCCATGTTTCCTTTTCACACATGGTTACCGGCTGCCCACGTTGAAGCACCGACTGCAGGTTCTGTAATCCTTGCATCTGTTTTGTTAAAAATGGGTACTTATGGGTTCTTACGTTTTGCAATTCCAATGACTCCTGAAGCGACTATGACTCTGGCACCAGCCGTGCTCTGGCTGTCTATTGCCGGAATTATGTATGGTGGTTTTACGGCTCTGGCACAGCATGATATGAAAAAGCTGATTGCTTACTCTTCAGTTGGCCATATGGGTTTTGTAACTCTTGGTATTTTTGTGCTGAACCAACAGGGTGTTGAAGGTGCTATTCTGCAAATGATTAACCATGGTATTACTACTGGTGCTCTCTTTCTCTGTATAGGTATGATATATGAAAGAACCCACTCACGTGAACTAAGTGACGCCAGGGGCCTTGGAAAACACATGCCTATTTATGTGACATTTCTGGCATTCTTTTCACTATCATCATTTGGCTTTCCGGCAACAAACAGTTTTGTCGGCGAATTTATGATTATCGCAGGTACCTTTGAGCATTCCATGGTTCTTGCCCTTGCCTGTATCCCTGGTGCTGTTCTTGCTGCTGCTTATATGCTTCGTATGTTGCAGAAAATTATCTGGGGTGACACTGATAATCCTGATCAATCAAAAATGAAGGATCTTAATGTACGTGAGATTGTGACTCTTGCTCCTTTCCTCTTCTTTGTTTTCTGGATCGGCCTTGGTGCACAACCTTTTCTAGATCTGATCCATGTTAGTGTGGAAAATCTTTTAAATAACTATTACAGCTTTACCGCTCCAGCTGTGGCAGTTACGGAATTCATTATCCATTAAGGAGTTATAAACGTTCATCAGCACCTTAGGTGTGCACGTTTATTATAGCTAGTTTGTTTCTATAGTAACATCATAGAGCAAACTACATATATAGTTTAACTAAAGGTAATACAAATGCAATTTCTCCCCGAGTTAACACTGTTGGGTGCAGGCCTTATCATCTTTATGGTCAGCCTTGGAAAGACCAATGCTGAGCTTACAAGAAATATCGCCATTGGACTTGGTGCCGCTGTTTTGGTTGCCACATTCCTGAGCTACTGTGCTGAGGGAAAGCTGTTTTTCGGAGCTTATCAGGTTGATCTGTTCTCACAGGTTTTTAAAACACTGATTGCCGGCGCCATGCTTGGAGTACTCATCTTAGGCAAAAACTTAAGAGACGTTTCTGAGAAAATTCATGCTGAGTACTATCTCTTCCTCTTTATGAGTGTGCTTGGCTTGATGATGCTTGTTTCAAGTGTAGAACTTATTTCTATTTTTGTATCCCTTGAGCTCTCATCATTTGCAGTTTATATCATGGTTCCCATGCGTGATGACAGCGGCAAAACTCGCTTTCAGATGGAAGCAGGAATTAAATATCTGCTCTTTGGTGTAACAGCTACCGGCTTTATGCTCTTTGGTATGAGTTATATGTATGGACTCACAGGATCCACTGAACTTGCCACCATTATCACCAAATACTCAACCATGTGGGCAAATCCTGCATACGTTATATCCATGATGATGGTACTGGCCGGATTCTTTTATAAGCTAGCCATCTTCCCCTTTCACTTCTGGGTACCAGATGTGTATGAAGGCGCTTCCAATGAGACCACAGCTTTTATTGCCACTGTTCCAAAACTTGCCGCTACTGCGCTTCTGATTCGTCTTATTAGTCAGATAAGTGGTGATGGTCAGGTTATTATCAACGTCCTTATGGTATGTGCAGTTGCTTCCATGTTCTATGGCAACCTCTCCGCACTAGTGCAAAAAGACGTGAAGCGTATGCTAGGTTTCTCAGGTATTGCACATGCCGGATTTGTACTTCTTGGTATTCTTACCTTTCAGATTACCGGATATGCAAATGCCATGTATTACATCATCGGTTATGTCCTGATGAACCTTGCCTGCTTCCTTGTCATCTGCAATGTTTCAGAGAAAGGCGAGAATGTCATGATTGATGATCTTTCAGGCCTTCATAAACGGTCTCCACTAATGGCATTCACCCTAGCGGTTGGGCTCTTCGCCCTTGCTGGAATCCCGCCATTTGTAGGTTTTATGGGTAAATTTATGTTGCTTACCGGTGCGTTAAAGGAAGGTTATATGGTTGTGGTAATTCTTGCTGCAATCAATACTGCAATTGCTATTTACTACTATCTTTCTGTTGTACGTGTCACTTACTGTAGTGACCCTGAAGACCGGAATGATGTCGCAGCACCGTCCATGCTTATTAATGCCACTTCAGTAGTACTTTTAGCTGCTATCGTTTTTATGGGTGTCTCCCCGCAGCGCTTTGTTGATTTTGCATCAACTGCAGTAAAGACAATCATGTAAGCTACAGTTTTAAAAGAAATAACAATAAAGGCCCCTTGAATTTGCTCAAGGGGCCTTTATTGTTTATACGAGATGAATTGCAATATAATTTTTAGTTTAAAAAAAATTCCTATTTTTATTCCTGAAATTTTGGTAAATTGTATATAATTCATTACTTAAACACTTTTTTTTCCAGCCAGAAACGCAGGAGGAACAACCATGAAAAATTTAGAATTACGCTCAGCCCTCATTAAATCCGGTGCACTACTAGCTCTCTGTATTTTCTTTATTTATGCCTTTGCAGTCGGCGACTCAGGAGGTATTGGCGGCACCATCAGCTCAATTATATCCGCTATTGTCTTTTTATTTGGATTGACAATTGCCCTCATTCTTAGTGTTGCCATCCTGTTTGGAATCTATTTTGGTATTCTCTACTTGTACGACCCTGAGGTATCTAAAAAAACCTATGAAGAGTTGAAAGAGATCAGCGATGCTAAGTCTTCAAAACTTCCACTCAGGCCAAAGTTCTGTACTCCTAAAAAAGCATCTCCTGCAAGTCCGACAATTACTAATGAGGATTTGGATGCTGTAGAGGCAAGCCAGGCTAAACTAGGTGCTCAACTTGACAATATAGGATCCACAGTTGCAACACTGCAAGAGTCTCTTAACGGCTTTACTGCAGCTTTAGGTTCTGCAAAAGAAGAAATATCCACTCTGGATGAAAAAACGAGCTCTTTTGAGGAAGCAATAGAAACTAAAGCATCTACTGAAGCTATTGACGAATCCTCTAAGAAGCTGAGCACAGAACTTGAAAGTTTAAAAGGTTCTATCAAACCCATAGCTGACAAATTAACCAGCCTTGAAGATAACATCACTGCCCTAGCCCCTGCCGACGATGCTGAAAGTGAAGATATTCAGGAAATGATAAATAAGGCCGTAGATGCTCTTAAGGGAGATGTCAAAGCAGTACAAAACGATATGGCAAAGCTTAGCGCCGCTTCTGCTGAAGATACTAAAAGTGGGAGTATAGAGGATACCGATGACGCTGCCCACAGGATTTTATCGTACTTCACAAAAAAAGCTGATGAAAAGAAGTTTGTGGCCTCAGTTAAAAAGGCAGTTGAGCAAGGTATGACTTATGCGCAGATCGATGATTTTCTCGCTGAGAGCATATCTAAAGATGCTAGTGCAATCATTGCTGACCACCCGTCTTTAACGAAAGATTACATAAGAACAATTCGTCAACAATCGTAGATATCGTATCACCCTGCTTTACTGTTGTATTTTTGCGCTTTCAGAATTAGTTTTCTGAAAGCGCTTTTTTTATGCTTTTTCCTGTTGACACCTTCCCTCAATTTGAGTAATTTGCCGCGGCCTTGAGGGAAACCTCAGGGTGTCAGAATTGAAGCAAAGAAAAAGAAGCTGATAAACATTTTATATGTTGACAGCGTCTGATCCTTTGACTATATTCAGGACTTCGTCGCGGGTTATCCCGCACGGTACATTTTTTACTTGTACCGCAACGATCCTTGAAAACTGAATAACAATATACAAAAGCAAACGGGCCCAACCGACATATTTATATGTCAAATTGGGCAAACTTTGTAATTCAAAGTAAATGCCTTTATTCACTCTGACTTGTCAGAGGGTTTATAAAATGAATAAAAAGTCACCATTGAAAAATGATGATTTAGGATATCAAACTGGAGAGTTTGATCCTGGCTCAGAACGAACGTTGGCGG
>JAOZLM010000133.1 GCA_029934815.1 Desulfocapsa sp.
TAAGACATTATCTACTCACACAATAGAGGAGACTTTCCATGGCAGCAGCAAAAGATAAAGAGGGAAGCGTAGACAACGCAATCACCCAGATTCAAAGACAATTCGGCAACGGCTCCATTATGCGTCTTGGAAAAACGCCAACCGAAAAGATGCCTGTCATTTCTTCAGGCTGTCTGAGCCTTGATATTGCCCTTGGCGTTGGCGGATTCCCCAAGGGTCGGGTTGCAGAAATATACGGCCCTGAATCTTCCGGCAAAACCACGCTGGCTCTGCACGTGGTTGCAGAATCACAAAAATTGGGCGGCACAGCTGCATTTATCGATGCCGAGCATGCTCTTGACACTACTTATGCAGGCAGACTCGGTGTAGACACTGACAACCTCCTTGTCTCCCAACCGGATTACGGAGAGCAGGCTCTTGAGATCGCCGAAATCCTTATTCGTTCCGGCGGGGTAGATGTTATTGTCATTGACTCCGTGGCAGCGCTCACACCAAAAGCTGAAATTGATGGCAATGTTGGCGACTCCCACATGGGATTGCAGGCACGCCTAATGTCGCAGGCCATGCGTAAATTCACCGGCGTTCTCAACAGAAGCAACACTGTTCTTATCTTTATCAACCAGATCAGAATGAAGATCGGGGTAATGTTTGGTAGCCCTGAAACCACAACAGGTGGTAATGCACTGAAGTTTTATTCTTCTCTTCGTCTCGATATCAGAAGAATTGGTGCCTTAAAAGATGGTCAGGAGATTGTGGGTAACCGAACAAAAGTAAAGGTTGTGAAAAATAAGGTTGCTCCACCTTTTAAAATTGTGGAATTTGATATTGTGTATGGTCAAGGAATTTCAAGAGAAGGTGACCTTCTTGATCTTGCCGTTGAGCAGGAGATCGTGGACAAAAGCGGTTCCTGGTATTCTTATCAGGATGAACGCATTGGTCAGGGTCGTGAAAATGCCAAACGTTTCCTCCAGGATCATCCGGAAATGACCACTGAAATTGACCAAAAAGTCCGTATGGGATTTGGTCTGGTAGATGTGGTTGACGAGGAAGAAGTGAAAGAGGAAAAAGAGTAAGCAGTGTTATCAGTAAGACGGTTAGGAATTTGCGGATGATGCTCCGAAAAGCAAGCCGAAATCCTATTACAAATTCCTAACCGGACAACGCCTGGACAAATAACGACACAAAGGAAATTTTATGAAATTTTCGACATATAATCCAGATAACATTGAAGCAATAAAACAGCTATTCATTAAAACATTTTCAGACGCAGAAGGACAATCAGAAGGCTTGACAGTAGGAACTATAGCCTATGACTTACTGACTGGTACTGACAGCCATGACTTTTATTGTTTTGTCGCCACTGAAAACGAGCAAATTATCGGGAGTGTCATTTTCTCAAAATTGACGTTTGAAAATGAGGTGAGTGCTTTCCTGTTAAGCCCGGTGGCAATACACACAAACGGCCAGGGAAAAGGGACAGGCCAGAAGTTAATTACTTTTGGCCTGAACACCTTAAAAGAGAATGAGGTAGAGCTGATATTCACTTATGGTGATCCTGATTTTTACTCTAAGGTTGGATTTAGCCAAATTACTGAAGATATCGTAAAAGCTCCCTTGAAATTAACGTATCCGGAAGGGTGGCTGGGGCAATCGTTGCTTAGCGATAAAATTGAACCGATTGCCGGTAATTCGTTTTGCGTAGAAGGACTTAATAAACCTGAATATTGGTAACAGGTCCGAAATTGCAGTCTCCACACTCAGCCTTTAATTCGTTTAATCATCGCGGTCGTAGATGTCTGGTTGGTAAAAGCAATACGCTCCACCCGCCCCCCGCCAGCTTTTACCTCGGCGGCACCAACAATTTCATCTTCCTGCCAGTCCGCACCTTTAACCAGCACGTCCGGCTGCAGAGTAGTAATCAGATTAAGCGGTGTATCTTCACCAAAAAGAACAATTCCATCAACACAGCCAAGTGCTGCCAACACTCTTGCCCGCTGCAACTCTTCATTAATGGGACGTTCAGGCCCTTTTATGGAACTGATAGATTTATCATCGTTTAAGCCAAGCACCAGAAAATCACCCTGCTTTCGTGCCTTTTGTAAATAATCCACATGACCTGCGTGCAGGATATCAAAGCAGCCATTGGTAAAAACGATTTTCTGCCCAATTCTGCGACGACTTTCAACGACCTGCTGCAGGCCCTCAAGGGAAAAAATTTTATCTGCGTCGTCCATTGTCCAGGACGATCCGGCAACCGTATTGAACCGTTCCCGCAATTCTTTCTGCACCTCAAGGTTGTATTCCATAACCTGAAATGCTTCGCCATCACCAGCTTCAGCCAGAATTTCCCCATCTGGAGCGATAAGCATGGAATGGCCGCCGAGTTGCAAATGATCCCAATGTCCACAGGCATTGGCAGCAATCACAAAACATTGATTTTCAATGGCACGAGCCTGAAGAAGAATCTTCCACTGTTCAATTCGAGCCATGGGCCACTGTGCAGACATAAGGAGGATATTGGCGCCTTGTTTGCATTGCAATTGAGCCGCCTCGGGGAAACGTAAATCGTAACAGACCAGTCCTCCAATACTTGCGTCTTCTGCAAGGGATATTGGTTTTGGCTGGCTACCGGATTTGAACCAGAGGTCTTCCTTCCAAAAAGAAAAGAGGTGCTGTTTATCAATTCCCGGAGCAGGATTATGACTGCTGCCTGAAAAACAAAGCCTGTTTGTGAGGCTTACGTTACCATCGATTACCTGCTCACAAGGAAGCGAACCGGCAAGAATAATATTGTAGGAATGAGCCAGTTTCTCAAGCTCTTCAAGCAAAGAAGGGACTTCAGCACTTAACTCTTCAAGACTTTCATACACAAAACCTGTGGCCCACATTTCAGGCAGAGCGATTAGACTCCCGACAGGAGGATTCAATATACTGAGTCCTTTTTTGACCTGTTCAAAATTGGCGTGTATGTCGCCCTGCTGTACTGCAAACTGTAAAAATCCCAGTCTGGAAATTTCCTGTTCACTCACTTGCTGCCTTCTCCACGTTGTTCTGCTACCTGCTGATTTTGTACCTGCTCAAGTGCATTTTTTGCAAACTCCGCCACTGTTACTGCTGTGAATTCACCTTCATGGTAAAATTGAACTTCGTTACTATCTGTCAACAGCCCCTGCAAAGACTCCTCAGCCTCAACAGCACCAAGTAATCCCAGAGCTCGTGCTGCGAATGCACGAACAACATAATCATCAGAGCTCAAATATTGTAAAAGGGCCGGCGCAACATTTTTTTCAAGAAGAACTCCGGCTCGTTTTTCAGCAACTCTGGCTATCCCCCAAAGGAGTCCACGCTGCAAGGCCGGTAACTCAAGATAATTCCCATCCTGATGCTCCAGCGGACCGTCGGGCTGTACATAGGAAAGCAGCATGTGCACATATTCATCACAGAGTCTGTCGTGATGATAAATCCCTTCTGCCATGGCCTCAGGAGCACCCCAGCCAATACCACCGGACTCATCGTTTAAGCTCCAGATATAGCGACGCATAACAATGCGTGCTGCTTCCATATCCTTATCGGCAAGTCTTGCCAACACCTCTCCAAAGAGAGTCACTGCCTGCCAGCGCAACACCTCTTCAGGACGATACAGCGCAGAAAACAGAGGATTCACCAACCCGTGTTCATCATATTGTTCCAGTTCCTGCCGGGCAGTTGCAAGATCACCTGCCAGTAGCTGCAGAACTCGTTTTTTAATTTTTCTATTCATACTTACTCCTTAAAATGAGAATCACTATCGAAAGAAGTATGCATGAAACAGCAAACAGGCAAGCGGCAGATACTATTATTTTACAGGCATGGCAAAAACACGTTTAGCAAGCTCAGAGTCCAGATGGAATAAACCGCTCGAATCATCACCGATCAGACGTAAACGATCCACAATCTCGCCCACGGTGGCTTCCTCTTCGACCTGTTCAATAATAAACCAGTCTAAGAATGCTTTGGCCGCATGATCACGTACTTCCAGGGCTGTGTCAATCAGATCATTAATCAACTGTGTTACCTTCTGCTCATGAGCCAGAATATGTTCAAAAGCAACAAGGGGAGACTTCCACTCCGCTTCCGGTTTTTGAATGGCTTCAAAATGTGCCCGCCCACCACGTTCATGGACATAGTCATAGATTTTAATACCGTGGAACATTTCTTCCTGTACTTGCCCGCGCATCCATTTTGCAAATCCCGTAAGACTGACAGACTGAAAATAGGATTCCATGGATAAGTAGAGATAACTGGAATAAAGTTCTGCATTAACCTGTTTGTTAAATGCCTTTTCCATTTTCTTTTTCATTTGTATACTCCTCTATAATATTAAAAACCCATTATCATCTGAGTTATTTTGCAAATCACAAGCATACTACAAGGAGAATCCGCTTGATGAAAGAAGGAAACAGCGCAAGCATCGACTTTTTCATGAAAGAAGCCATAGCACTGGCAACTGAACATATGAAGGCTGGACATGGTGGCCCCTTTGGAGCTGTTATTGTTCGCAATGGAGAAATTATTGCGAGAGGCTGGAACCGGGTAAGCTCAACAAACGACCCCACTGCCCATGCAGAAGTTGATTGCATACGCAAGGCCTGCAAATACCTGAACACTTTCGAGCTTACAGACTGCATCCTTTTTGCTAATTGTGAGCCTTGCCCCATGTGCCTCTCTGCTGCCTACTGGGCAAAAATCGAATGTATCTATTATGGCGCAGGACAGGAAGATGCAGCCAAATCCGGATTTAACGATGTGTTTATTTATGAGGAGTTAAGAAAAGAAGCCAATAAGAGAAAGATGGGAATGCAACAGGTGTTGCGTGATGACGCACTACAATCGTTTAAGATATGGGACAAACTTGAAAATAAGATCAGGTATTAAAAACAATGATCAGGCATCGTCGATGCGCTTCATCCCCTCCATCAGCATCCCCATAAAACCACCAAGTACATCCAATTCCATGTCTCGTTTCGGCAAGCCCTGGACAAATTTGAATCGACCCTCAGCAACAGCCAGAGCATCATAAAATGCTTCCCTTCCATCTTTACCGTTAAAAGTGGCTGACACCAGTTCCCCTTCATTAAAGAGAAGGCTGGCCTTTTTTTCACCAACCTCAAGCTTTAAACGACCTGTCTTCTGGTTTGCATTAATCATCTGACACAACTCCAGAGGCGGGATATCACCAAGCTGCCCGACCATCCCGGAAGATAGCTCTTCTGCGCGCTGCACGTTGATGGTGGTGATACGACCAACCAGCAACTTATAAAAGAAAACCTGCAGCGCAGGAAAACGATTCAACACATGCTTGAAATTTTTCTTGCTGAGATTTGCAATCTGACACGGCTCCATGGCCATGATGGTGGTTGTAACCCGGTCACCTGAGAGCAAACTCATTTCTCCGAACACATCTCCACGTCCCATTTCAGCCAGGGTGACGCCATCTTCATCCATTACCTCCACTTTTCCGGTGATAATAATAAAAAGACTGGATGCCGGATCGCCCTTCTGGAGAATGGGAAAGCCCCAGTTATACTTTTCAAGTATTAGCAACGTTGCCAGATCCAGCAGATCGTCATCGGATAGGGGTTGGAATATTACCATGCTTCGCAGAAGCCCTGCAAAATTGGCAACTGACTTTACTTTCTCACGGCGTTCAGCAGCAGCAAGTAAACGCATCTGAATTGTGGCATATTCTTTTTCTTTTTTAAATTCAAAACGTATGATACCGGTACAGCCACCACACTCAAATTTTGTTTTCTGCCTACTCCCTTTGGCATAATGTTCGTAAGCAACATCCTCTAAAGCAAGCTCGATCAGGTCACGTGTCAGTGTCAGGCATGTGGGTTTAGCAGCCGGCAAATTGAGAACGCCTTCGGCAACACGCAACTCTTCCCCCACATTGTACAATGGACAATGCCTTTCTTCAGTTATAATAAAGACACCGTTGCGAAATTGCATTCCCTAGCCTCTGACTTTTTTAAAGTGAAAAGTTTCCACCAACACTAATCTGAACGCCCAAAAAACATATAAATGATAAAACCCACAATCCCTGCCCCGCCAAACAGAACCGGTAGAATTTTATTAATCTGCAATTCATCACCAACAACCAGAGTATGCATATATTCAGTGCCGCTTACCCACCACACGCCAATAAAAATGACGATGATGATAAGATCCTTAAAAGACTGCTTATACAGAAGGTAAATAACTGCAGCTATAAACGGAACCAGAAACCAGGGATTAGTGAAAAGCCCTACATAGTCAACCTTTGCCACCTGCTCCTGAAGATGCGTGGACTCTATCCATGCCAGAATTTTTCCAAAAAACTCACTCATCGTATCATTCCATTCTATTTTTTT
>JAOZLM010000009.1:0-7170 GCA_029934815.1 Desulfocapsa sp.
GCAGAGAACCATCTGGAAGTAGTTCTCCATCCTTTGACCTGGCCGGAGTTTGTCGCCAACACAGAAGATCGCTGTTATTTTTGCAAAAACCGAATGTATAGCTCTTTTTTTCTGGAAGCTGAAAAGAAACACTACACTGTTCTGCTTGATGGCAGCAATGTCGATGACCTGAAAAGTAAGCGACCTGGCTTTCGGGCAATCCGTGAGCTTGGTGTACAAACACCAATGCTTGATGTTGGACTTAGCAAGGCCGAAATACGATTTCTTGCCGAAAAACGTGGGCTGTGCAACCATGATAAGCCGTCAAATTCCTGTTTGGCCACACGAATTCCTGAAGCAACTGTAATTTCCATGGAAAAACTGAAGCTGGTGGAAAAGTGCGAATCCTTCCTGCTGGATAAAGGATTTACCGCTTGCAGGGTAAGGATTGAAGGGCAGGACGCTGTGGTACAATTGTCACTAACTGATAGTAAAATCCTTGTCACAGAAGATATTCGTGTGGATTTGTTGTCTTTTGTGCAAGGTCTTGGATTTACAAGGGTAATGCTGGACATAAAACCTCGTCCATAGCAATTCCATTTGGTCGGGATGATTATTCTTATCAGCAGAAAAAAGCCTGATAGGCTTGAAAATACAGTCTGCTTGTTATTTGCATTTGTCCGATAACATTCTGATAATAAAGGCTTGTGATTGCGGTTCTGCCTAGGAAAAAGATGAAAATATTTCTTTTTTCTTTTGACAATCACCCCGCCTTTTATTAAACAATTAC
Organism: Desulfocapsa sp.; assembly: GCA_029934815.1. GTDB lineage: Bacteria > Desulfobacterota > Desulfobulbia > Desulfobulbales > Desulfocapsaceae > Desulfocapsa. The sequence continues at coordinate 770 of JAOZLM010000009.1, forward strand.
CAGAGATGAGGGGAGCGCTTCAAATAAAGCTCCTGTAAAATAAGAAATTTAGTTTTTCCGGGAGGGAAGCATGAACAAGAAGGAATTAGTTGAGAACATTGCAGGCGCCGCAGATATTTCTAAAGCTGCTGCAGAAAAAGCACTGAACGGTACACTCCTCGCTATCGCAGAAACCTTGAAAGCTGGCGACAAAGTAACACTGGTTGGTTTTGGTACTTTTTCTGTTTCTCGTCGTGAAGCACGTAAAGGACGCAACCCTCAAACTGGTAAAACCATCGATATCCCAGCTAAGAACGTTGCTAAGTTTAAAGCTGGTTCCAAGCTTGCAGAGGCTATCAACTAGATAACCATCTCGCTTGTTTGGCTGCTTTCGTTTTCTGTAGGCAGAATATGTATTACAAAAGGGTACTGTCTCTGGTGAGAGGCAGTACCCTTTTTCTGTTTTTATGCCGCCTTCCTGTATTGTAGTGGTGATTGTCCGGTCCATCGTTTAAACGATCTGGAAAATGTGCTCAGCTCCGCAAAACCCAGGAGAAAAGCCACCTCCGTTAAATCCATCTGTTTGTCCTGAATAAACTGTTTTGCAATATCCATTCTGGTATCGTTTAGGAGGGTTATAAAACTGGTTCCCTTCTCCTGCAGTGCACGCTGCAGAGTACGAGTGTTCATGCCAAGAGTTCCTGCTACCTGCTCCACTGTCACATTTCCTGAGGGCAGATTCTCCGCAATAATTTCTTTTATATGACTTATCTGTGTGCCGGTATCAAGGGAGTTGATATAAGTGTTCATAGCCTGATCACCAAAAGCGGTCATTTCCTCATTGCTGCTGGAAAGCACTGTATCAACAATATCCAGTGTAAATGTGATTTTACACTCTGCTTCGTTGAAAAGTACGGGAGACTGGAAAAATTCGTAGTATTTTCCGCTGCATGGTGGTTTTGGGTGGGTGAGGCAGACAAGTTCCGGAAACAGTTCCTTCTGATAATTGACACGTAGTACACTGAAAATCCATGCCATTGCAGCATCCTCTCTGCCCCTTGTGTAAGAATCATTGTTTTCAGTCTTCAGGATAAATGTAAACGTATTCTTTTTTTTATCTTCCCGTATTTCCCCAAAATCCACATCAGAAATTACTCGATGAAAGCGAATAAGTCGTTCGAGTGTGATTCGTAAGCTGTGGCTGGTGAGCAATGCATAACCCATCGAACCAAAATTAGAAGGGTGCCAGCACGTTGCCGCAGTAAGTCCAAAACAGGGGTCTTTTATTCGTCTCCCCATCTCCTTCCAGAGTTCAGCAATCTTAATAAGCGAATAGCGCTCACCAGGCCTGTGCATGAGTGAGGCGTCCAGCTTCACCTGTTTAAACACAGGTGCCGGATCCTGGTTATGCTTTTCAAGCATTCTCCAGAGGACCAGCTGGATGCTTGCAAGTTTTGTGAGATACATGGAAACCGCCTTTTAGGGTGGCAGTGGAGTAACAAGAAAGGGTGACGCAAACTGCCAAAAAAATGTCGTACACTGCCAAGCATTGGCTGCGTCATCGAACTATAGTGTTCTTAAGATTCATATTACCTGAAAGGAGTAAAATTGAAAATGGAATTGTTAAGAGAATATTATAGAGAGCAAAACAGAGGCCAGGCCCAACTTGCAGTTTTTGATTTGGTGGGTGAATTGCTTGCGATTACACTTGAAAAGCATGATGTGGAAGTGGTGATTGATTCGCAGGGGTTTTTGCAGAATCAATTAGGCGCTCTTGATGATTCAACTGTGATTCAAACCATGGTTGATTGTGAAGAAGTTATTGAAGAGGATCACAAACTGAAAATTACTCTGTCAGGTGGTGTGCAGAAAAATTGTGGATTGTTATATCCGTTTATGCTGGTTTTTTCGATAAACTGGGATAAAAAAAATGAAGATGCAACGTTGAGTGTCAAAGGGAAAACTCCTGGTACAAACACTTTATGGCTTCAGTTTGGTAGAAAGGCTGAACAGTTTACTGACACCTTGTTTAAAATAAAGCTCTACCGAAAAGAAATCACAGGTGAGCTGATGTCCTTAGGCCAGGGTGAAGGTTTTCTAATTTTTGATAAAGAGAAAACAACTTATCTGAATTAAGCATTTTATTTGTGAGGAATCATATTATGAATACTGAATATAAAACAAATGCCCGATCGCTAAATCTTGTACAGCGACTACTTGAAAATAGTTATATTGAAAAAAATACAGTTACTGTTATACGGCACAGTCTCGACACCGAACCTTCTCCTGTCAGATTTGATGAAAAAGGTTCAACACGAGTTGAAATATTGTTTGATACTGTTGATAAAGGAAAAACGGGCAAAACTGTTAGACTGCATGGTTTAACAGAAAATTGTGAAGAAGAGAGGGCTCCCATTGTTTTCTATTGTAAAAGCAGTTGGGTTAATGATGAAACAAATGGCAAGATAGATGATTCCAGTATGTTGCCCTTAAAATCCTTTGTGATCGATCCGGCAGAAAACCCTGCCGCATTAAGTAACACTGAATTTAGTGTTACTTTTGAAAATCCGCATGATGGTACTCTTCTCGCTACAGGAGAAGGGTATCTGCGCTTTGGAAGAGACAGCCCTAAAACAGTCTAAAGGTATTGCCAAATACCAACAAATAAGGCATATTCTCAAGGTATTGATAAAGGCTAAGAAAGAAAAACGGTTCCTAAAAGCTTGCCTCTTTGGCAGATTTAATATTCAAGGCCACTCTGTTTATGCAGAATGGCCTTTTTTGTGTTTTTATGAAGAAAAAAAAGAAACTACGATCTGGCTATACCACTGGTGCATGTGCGGCAGCTGCAGCTAAAGCATCGGTTACCATGCTGCTGACAGGTACGAGTCAGGATAGTATTGAGATTCCATTTCCCACAGGCCCAAGGGTTTCTTTTACAATTATCAAGCAATCAGTCGGTGGGAAAAACCACAATAAAATAAAGTCTTCTGTTATTAAAGATGCAGGAGATGATCCGGATGTGACCAATGGCGCAGTTATTGAGGCTATTGCCACATTTGCAGAAGAATTGGCGCCAGGTGCTGAAGCTATCAGGATTTATGGCGGAACAGGTGTTGGTAAAGTGACCAAGAAAGGGCTTGCCATACCTGTTGGTGAACCTGCAATTAATCCTGTGCCAAGGCAGATGATACGAGATGCCGTGGCTGAAGTATTTCAGGAATCTGTGCAGGAACAAAAACATATTCTGGAAATCACCATCTGTATTCCAAAAGGTGAAGAGCTTGCCACAAAAACATTAAATCATCGTTTAGGCATAGTTGGCGGGCTTTCTGTGCTTGGAACCACAGGTATTGTAAGACCCGTATCTGCTGCTGCCTGGACTGCTACGATCAGTGCCTGTATGGATGTGGCAAAAGAGGCTGGCCTTCAGGATATAATACTTTCCACCGGACGAACCTCAGAACGAGCTGTGCAGAAGCATCTGAACCTTGCAGATGAATCACAGGTAATGATGGGAGATTATCTGCATTATTCCCTTGTGGATGCCGCCAGACATAGTTTCACCAAAATTCATCTTGCAGCAATGTGGGCTAAGGTGATGAAGGCCGGTATGAGAATCCCTCAGACCCATGTCCGCAACGGAGCACTCGAGATTAGTGATGCGCTGGAATTTCTTACAGGGCTAGGTTGTGAGAAAGAATTAATTGCAAAACTCGTTGGTTCCAATACCGCACGCGAAATATATATGCGCTTACTTGAGAACAACAGAAAAGATATGATTATGCTTGTTTGTGAAGCGGCAAGAGATTACGCCGAGGAAGTTTCAGGGCTTGCTGTCACTGTGTATCTGGTTGATGCATCCATGGCAATTGTTGCCACAACAGACAGGACGGAACTAAACTGATGGCAACAGTCTTACACGTAAGAGGTGTCGCAGAACAAGATGGTAAAACATCTTTGCAGGCATCTGATTTTGATGGCTCTGTGGCTATTGTTGCCTCGAAACGTCTCTATAAAAGTATGCTTGCAACCGTTCCCGCTGATATGTTGCCACCTCTCATTCCCCTGGTGCCTTTGGCAAAAAGTTTACAAAAAATAGAAGCATCACTAAAAAAAGGGGATGTTACTTTGCTTGCTTCTGGTGACCCTCTTTTTTATGGAATTGGCCGTAAACTGATGGAGGCTTTCAGGGAACAGGAGATTCAGTTCTATCCTGCGCTTTCCTCAATGCAGCTGTGTTTTGCGCGATTTGGAATTCCATGGGATGATGCTAAAATCGTTTCTTTGCATGGAAGAACAGAAAACCTACTGGCTGCAAAATTGCTTGGTTCACCTAAGATTTTTCTATTTACTGATCCGGAAAATTCCCCCGATAGTATTGCTAAACGACTTTTAGAAGAGTGTGGGAAGGAAGATACTTCACATACTACTGTGTATGTTGCAGAAAATATTGGGAACCTGTCAGAACGTCTGTTTGAAGGGAGCCTTTTAGAGACTGCAGCTGAGGCGTTTCGTGACCCGAATGTTATGATTCTGCTGAATAATAAAAGTTCCTCTGCTGTTACAGAGCCTTTTGGTTTAGCTGAAGATGAGATTCAGCATAGCCGTGGTCTTATCACAAAAGGTGAAGTACGTGCTGCTGTTATCCATGCACTTTCTTTGCCTGTATCAGGAGTTCTGTGGGATGTCGGCGCAGGTTCCGGTTCTGTAGGTCTTGAATGTGCCAGATTATTTCCCGAATTACATGTGCAGGCCATCGAAAAGGAAGAAGAACAGTGGCATAATATTGAAGCAAACCGCAGCAGGTATAAAACCTGGAGTCTTCAATTGATTAAAGGAGCAGCCCCTTCAGCGCTGGAATCACTACCGAAACCAAACAGAGTATTTGTGGGGGGAAGCGGCGGTAATCTTGAAAAGATATTGGGATTCAGCGCTAAACAACTTCTTCCTGGTGGAATTATTGTGGTCAATGCGGTAATTAGCAAAACGGCAGAACTTGCGCCGAAAATATTACACCAGTTAGGATTTAAGGTGGACATTAAGACGGTGGCAGTTGGGAGAAGAACATATCCCCATGGGGAAAAGCAGCAGTTTAATTCCATTGATATAATAGTCGCAAAAAAAGAGAGACAGGAGTCGTGATGTCAAGTGAAGGCAAAACAGAACAGCCACCCGTTGCAATCGTTGGTGCCGGCCCCGGTGATATAGAGCTTATTACTGTAAAAGGCCGACGTTTACTGGACGAAGCGGATACCATTGTTTTTGCGGGCAGTCTTGTAAATAAAGAGATCCTAAACGGCTGCAAGGCGGAAATATTTGATTCAAAAGGCATGAATCTCGATGAAATCATTGCGGTACTGGCGGGTGACTGGAAAAAAGGAAAACGAGTAGTCCGGCTGCATACCGGCGATCCATCAATTTTTGGTGCGATAAAAGAGCAAATGCAGGAACTGGATAAGCAAGAAGTTCCTTACACAATTGTCCCGGGAGTTAGTTCTGCTTTTGGCGCAGCTGCAGCATTAAACGCCGAATTGACCCTTCCGGAAGTTGCGCAAACTGTAATCATAACCCGGCAGGAAGGGCGAACCCCCGTACCGGAACTGGAACGTTTGAGGCTTCTTGCATCACATCAGACCACCATGCTGATTTTCCTGTCTGTTTCTATGATGGAAACAGTGGTTACAGAATTGTGTGAAGGTGGCTACCCTGTCGATACACCGGTTGCAATTGTTGAAAAAGCTACCTGGGAAGATGAAAACATCCTCCTTGGAACTCTTGGTGACATTGCTGAAAAGGTCAAAAGTGCTGGTATTAAAAAGACCGCTTTAATCTGTGTCGGCAAAGTTTTTGCCAATGGTGATCTTGAGGCTGTTTCTAAATTATACGACAGGAGTTTTAGTCATGGAACAAGAGAAGCAATCTAAAACCAGGGGATTAGTGGCTGTTTTTACCGGTAATGGGAAAGGCAAAACTACATCTTCTTTAGGACTTGCTTTTCGAGCGCTTGGCCATGGGCAAAAAGTTTGTATCATCCAGTTTATAAAAGGTAGCTGGAAATATGGTGAGCTGGAATCTGCAAAACACTTTTCAGAATTGCTGGATTTTCATGTGATGGGACGTGGTTTTACATGGAAGTCTGATGATCTTGAGAAAGATAAAGAGGTGGCAAGAGAGGCATGGGATTTTGCAAAGAAGGTAATTGCTGAGAATGAGTATGCCATGGTTATTCTAGATGAACTTACTTATCTTCCGTATTACAAGATAATTGATGAACAGGAGATTTTGACTGTTCTTGAGAAGAAACCTGAAGGGCAGCATGTTGTGATTACCGGGCGGTATGCCAGTGATGAACTTATTGCTCTTGCTGATCTTGTTACTGAAATGAAGGAAGTTAAACATCCTTATAAGGATGGTGTTAA